>JAKSUD010000099.1 GCA_024409185.1 archaeon | reverse complement strand
TCTAATTTAATTCTACTACTTTCAGGACTTTTTTGTCCCATGTATTTACTATTTCTATCTGGGTGGCCATAAGGTTTCTCCGCAGGAGTAGTCATAGTTTCAAATACAAGTTGACAGACTCTTTGTCCAGGATATAATGCAACAGGCATTGCACCAATATTTGAGATTTCAAGAGTGATTCTACCTTCAAAACCAGGGTCAATATAACCTGCTGTAACGTGCATAGTTACACCAAGTCTTCCCATAGAAGATCTTCCTTCAACTCTTGCTACTAAGTCATCAGGTACTTTCACATATTCATGAGTAGTAGCTAATGCAAATTCATTTGGGTGAATAATAAATGCTTCACCTTCAGGAACTATAGTAGATTCCATATAAGATTCAAGGTCTTCATGGTCTTTAGGGTCAATATAAGGTTTTCTAATAACCTTAAATACTTTAAATTCATCACCTAATCTCATATCAATAGAAGATGGTTGGATTTGTTCTAAATCTTCTAAAGGATCGATTACAATTTTTTCTTCATCAATATATTTTTTTAAATCAATATCACTTAAAATAGCCATTTTAAATCCTCATTGAATTTTTAAAATATTATTATTAATACTAATTATTTATAATCTTTATTTATGCATGTTTTTTGTTTTTATAAATCTTTTATTTTTTAAGATTTTATTTTAGTTTTTTAAGATTTTATTTTAGTTTTTTAAAAATTATTTAGTATAATCTACTAAATTTTTAATTCTATCTAAGATTGCATCTACAGATTGTTGAGTATAATTAATGGAAATTGCATCTTTTTTACAGATATTAACACATTTTCCACAACCTCTACATTTGTTTTGATTTATTTCAATTGTATTAGTTTCTTCATTAAAACTAATTGCTTTTACAAAACAACTGTCAATACATAGTTTACAGCCGCTACATTTTTCACTATGGGTTTCTACATTTACTCCTTCTAATTTTTCAACTCTATCTCCAATATCATCTTCTAAATTAGGAACTACTTTCCAAAGACAACAACATGGGCAGCAATGACAAACAGTTAATAACTCTTCTTTAGGACCAACATTCATCCACACACTATCAATTTTATTTCTTCCAATTAAATGACTTAACCCTGTAGCATCTGCTTTATTAATATGTTCTATTGCTTCTTCTGCACTAACTTCTTTACATAAATGTTTTGGAATTCTTTTAACAGCAGGTCCCATAAAGATACATCCAATATCCTGAGGATAATCTTTACAATCATTAGATGTTCTACATATACAATTATGCATAATTGCAACATTTTTTGATTCGCTTACTGCTTTTTTTAATATCTCTGTTGGTAAAAAACTTGATTTAGATTCATCAATTTTTTTCTCGATAGGGATATTTTGGATTGTTTTTTTATTTGCATTGTTTTTGTTGAGATTAATTGTATTTGGAATAACTATAATTTCATCATCTTCAAATAGAAGTTTATCTATAATATTATGAGCTATTTTTGATTTTCTAGTTAATCCTGCTAAGAAAAATCTTGTATTAAAAGCATATTTTACAAAAAATATACTTAAATCTGCAAATGTTGGTTTTTTCATTTAATTAACTCCTACAATAATTTAATGATTATTTTTTTTAATTTTTTATAATTTATTTAAGAAATATATGTTTTAATAATTTAATTAATATGGTAATTTACACTTTTAATATAATAATTTTAAAGTTATTCTTTCATATTTCCTTTTAAACGTCTTAAAATTCCTTTTAATGTGTGAGCTTCACGACCTGTGATAAATGCCCTATTTACAATGTTTTTAAAGGTTTTTAAACCATTTTTCTTTTTATGTTCTGGAATAGGTAAAGTATCAATTAATTCTTCCATATCTTTAAGAAGGTACTCTTTTTCAAGTTTTGTACTTTCTTCTAATCCTTCAACAGGAAAATCATTTCTGTGCTTAAATACTTCGTATAAGATAATAGCTGCTGCATGAGAAATGTTCATAATGGGATAACTTGGATCAGTTGGAATACTTACAATTAAATCACACATATCAATTTCAGCATTTGTAAGCCCATTTCCTTCTCTTCCAAGTAAAATAGCTATTTTATCATTATAATTCATAGATTGCCCTAACTCTTCAGGAGTTAATGGGATTCTTGATAAATTATAACTTCCTCCAGGTGCTCCTGTAGAACCTACAATAAAATCAATTTGTTTATCTTCAATAAATTCATCAAGAGTATTATAAATATCTGCATTTTCTACAGTTTCTCTTGCATGCATTGCTTGATAATAAGCAGGGCCTTCAAGTTCACATGGATTAATAAGGACTAAGTTTTTTAATCCAAAATTTCCCATAGTTCTTGCTAAAAATCCAACATTTCCAGGAGATTCACACTCTACAAAAACAACATAAATATTTTTTTGAAGTCTTAAAGTATTTTCATCAACATTTATTTCTTTAAGTTGAGATTTTCCTCTATTTGTTGAAGTTTTTTCTTTATCTTTCATTATTTTACCTTTGAAATATGAATATGATTTGCTTATTTTTTATTTTAGTTTTTAGATATTTTTTATAAATAACTAATTATTCATAAGCTCTTTTAAGTAACTGGATTAAGTTTAAAACTTCCACGTCATGATTAATGTCATTAAGTCCATCTTTTAAGTTGGTTTGACAGAATGGACAAATTGTAGTTACAATATCTGCACCAGTATCCTTAATCATTTTTGCTTTTTCATTTGCAAGTTTTGAAGCAATATCTGGTCTTCCAGATTTAATTCCTCCTCCTGCACCACAACATTGAGCAGGATGTTCTAATTCACTAAATTCTACTCCAGGAATCATTCCAATTATATCTCGAGGATAATCTTTAATGCCTTGGCCTCTAGCTAAGTGACATGGGTCATGCCAAGTTACTTTAGTGTTTAATTCTTTCATTTTATCAGTGTCTAATTTATCAATTAAGAATTCACTAATATCTTGAACATTAAGATTAGAACCAAATTTAGGATGGTCGTTTTTAAGAGTAGCTCCACAACCTGCACAAATAGTTATAACTTTATCATAATCTTTAAAGACTTCTTTGTTTTTGTCTACAAGTTCTTGAACTACATCAGTTTGACCAGTTCTAAGAAGTGGTGAACCACAACATACTTGTCCTTTAGGAACATCAATTTCAATATTATTTGCTTCTAAAACATCTAATAAATCACGACCTACTTCTTGTACTCTGTAATCTACCATACAACCAGTAAATAATGCGATTTTTTCTTTAGATTCTTCTGTATTTGTTTTATCTTGAGATTCTTCGTTGATATTTGCTTCTTGAGATTTTAAAGTTTTATTTCCAATTCTTTCAATCTCTTCTATAAAACTTTCATCTTGTTTAGGAACAGAACGTCCTGTAGCTACAATATTTTCTTTAAATACTTTATGTGCTTCAAGAGGACCTAAATCTTTAGAACATGCAATAGCTCTGAGTTTTTCTACTGCATCTCCAAAACTATTAATGTTTTTAGGACAAACTGCTCCACACATTCCACAACTTGTACAGTTATACATTCCATTATCAAGAGCATCTATAAGTCTATCTGCTTCGTCTCTTGGATCAAAATCATATTTACCAAGATATCTCATATAAAAAGGACCTAAATAATCTTCTTTAAAGTGTCTTACAACAGGACAACTTGATAAACAACTATAACATTCAATACAACTTCTTACTTTTTTAGTATCTTTAATTTCATCACTCATTAATTTTGCATGTGATTTTTCATCGTCACATTTTAAGTGTAATTCTAATTCTTTTACTTTATTTTCAATAGAACTCCTATCTACAACTAAATCTTTAATGACAGGTAAATCAAGTGGTTCGATTAAGCTATTATCTTTAATATCTGCTTGACAAGCAAGACGTCCATTTCCATTTACTTTTACTGCACAAGAACCACATTGGCCTGCTTTACATGAACTTCTAAAACTAATATCTGCATCATATTTTTCATTAATTGCTTCTAATGCATCTAAAACTTTCATTCCAGGGGTTTCTTTAATTTCATAACTTTCGATGTGAGGTTCATCGTCTTTTTCTTTATCAAATCTTTTTACATAGACAGTTATCATAGTAATCCCTTTTTTAATATTTTATGGATTAAATTCATCATAATTAGTTTAGTTATTGGCACAGTTTTTACTGTTATAAATTTTTCATATTAATTATATTTATATTGATTATAGTATTAGTATTTTATTAAATTGTATGTTTTTCAGAGGGTTTTGATAGATTTGTT
>JAKSUD010000098.1 GCA_024409185.1 archaeon | reverse complement strand
ATTATTGATATATTAAAAATTATTACTTTTTAAATGCTCTCATTTAATATTTATAAATATTAAAATTAAATATTTAATTAAATTTAATAAATGCATATATTAAACAAAATTATATCATTGAGGAATTCTATGATTAGCTATGAAGAATTTAAAGAAATAGTTGTAAATGTTCTTGAAAGAGACATATCTTCTAATGAAGAACAGGATTTAGCTATTTCTTCAGATTTAAATCAATCTCTTTTTATTGTAGCAGGGCCAGGTTCAGGTAAAACTACTGTTATGGTTTTAAAAATATTAAAATTTATTTTTGTCGATGATGTTAATCCTAAAGAAATATTAGCTACTACATTTACAAAAAAAGCTGCTGCAGAGTTATTATCTCGTATATTAAGTTGGGGAGATAAGATTAAAAAAGAATTAGAGATTAAAGCTTGGAGCTATTTAGATGAACAAGATGAATTCATGGAAATTTATGGTATGGAATTAATGGATTTTGTTAAAAAAATCAAAAGAATAGATTTTAATTTAATTATTACAGGTACAATTGATAGTGTAGCTGAAGAATTATTAAGAGTTCATAGGGACCCAGGTACAAATCAACCAGTTTTAATTGAAGAATTTGTAGCTACCTCAGCAATGATGAACTTAGGATTATATTATAGATATTTAGATACTAATTTACAAGAATATTTAGCTGAATTAAAAGGTAAAGAGGAATATAATGGTAAAAAACCAGTAATTAAAAATCCTTCTCAAATGGCAGATATTCTATTAGATATTAAAAATAGAATGTATTATGATCAAGTAGAATTAAATGATATACTCGCTACAATAAAACCTCAAGATAAGGGCAAACAATTAGCTTTTAAGATTATTGGGGATTATATTGATGAGTTAAAATCAAGAAATATTTATGACTTTCCAATGTTAGAAAAGGAATTTTTAGATAGATTAAATAATTCAAAACTTGATGTATTTTTAAATGATGTTAAAGTAATTTTAGTTGATGAATATCAAGATACAAATTTACTTCAAGAAAGTATTTACTTTAAAATAGCGGAATCTGCTATTGCAAACGATGGAAATATAACTGTTGTTGGTGATGATGACCAATCTTTATATAGATTTAGGGGAGCTACTGTAGATTTATTTACTAATTTTAAACAAAGAGTTAAAATAATTGGTGTAGATGCTCAAGAAATCAATTTAAGAACTAATTATCGTTCAACAGAGAATATTATAGGTTTATGTAATAAATTTGTTGAATTAGATGAAGAGTATCAATCTGCAAGAGTAGAGGATAAATTAAGGATTTGTTCTCCTAATAAAGATAATGTAGAGGAAGATGAAGAAATGCCTAAAAATATTCCTATTTTAGGAATGTTTAGGTCAAATGAAGCTACATTGGCTAGAGATTTATCTAAATTAATCACTGAATTAAGTAAAGGAAAAGAAGTAAAATACAAAGTTAAAAGAGTTCTAACAAAAGAACATTATCAAAGTATTACTAATAAAAATCAGACAAAAATGCTTGATATACGTAAGGATAATTTTGAAAAAGCAAAAGAATATGATGAAATTGTTCTAAGATTAGATCCTGAAAATGGTTCTCCAAGTGATATTGCATTTTTAACTTATTCTCCTAAGGAATCTACAAGTGGAAATCGTATGCTTCCAGGTTTATTAAAGAAATATTTATCTAAATATAAAGACCCTGTAGAAGTTTTTAATCCAAGAGGAGAAGATTTCCAATCTATTGAAGCAGTTTCTATATTTTGTGGATTAATGTTAGAATGTATAGATCCAGATGGTAAAATCCAAAAAGCTAATAGAAAAATCCCAAGATTAGCTGCTCGTAATATGAGAAGATGGAGAGCTATTGCTAATGATTATATTAAAACTTATCCAGACCCTAATACTCCTTTAAGTTTAGAAAGATTTGTTACTTTATGGCAAGTAAGACAAGCTTATCCCGAAGGGAAAAAATGGCCTAAACAAGCAAGTTTAATTGAATTAGCTTATAAATTAGCTACTTGGATAGAAGAACTTCAAGATGATATTGAAGGTTTAGTTTATTTAGAATCTATTACTAAAACTATTACTCAAAATGGATTCTTTAATGAATATTCTGCTAAAATTTATTTTGATACTCCTGAAAATGAAATAGCTTCTATTGAAGAGGCTTTATGGAATATTTTTGTTCCAATTGCTTCAGGAGGAATTAAATTAGATGAGAATTTATTTGAAACTTTACCACCTAATGGACTTAATATTATGTCAATTCATCAATCTAAAGGTTTAGAGTTTCCTCTTGTAATTGTTGATGTTGCTTCACGTTTTGGTAAGAATAAAGCTAAAGATTCAATTTTAAGATTCCCTAAAAATAATGATAAATCTTCTTTATTGGAAGATAAAATAAGAGTTTTTTCATCTTTAGGTAAATCAGATAGAGAATCTAAAGATAGATCTTTTGATGATTTAACAAGATTATATTTTGTAGCATTTTCAAGAGCTCAAGATGTTTTGTTATTAGTTGGTCTAAATTCAAGCATCGATGGATATAAGTCTAAGGATTCTTATCTAAATATACCTAATGTTGCATTAGGTTGGAGTCGTGATGAAGAATTTGTAGGGTTAGATGAGATTTATTTAATTTAATGAATCAATTATTTAATTTAATTAACTCAAAATATTGTATTATAAATTACTATAATTATAGCTATTTAATAAGAAAAAGTGTGATGATATGAAATTATCTGCAAGATCTAAAGATTATTTGGTTCCAGAATATAGTCTAACTGGAGATTTACTTTCTTTTTTAACATGTAATCTCCAATATAGATATCAAAATAAAGGAACATTACCTCCTTCAACACCAATTCAATTGTGGTTTGGAGAATTTATTCATGGAACTATGGAAGAAGCATTTTTAAGATGGGATAATTTAGAAAATAAAGATGATTTAAAATTCCCTTGGGATTGGTTAAGTGAAATTCGTCCAATAGAAGAAATGATTGATAAAAGACTTCAATCAAGAGGTTTATACCCGCCTGATAAATTTTATTGTTATCATAATGAACCAACAGAAAAAGCTTATTCTTGTCGAGATAATCAACATCCCCACCAATTGTTATATAGTGCAAGAGCAGAAGCAGCTATTAATGTTTGGGGACCTCATTTATTCCCTTTAATTGATAATGCAGAGTTATTAATTAAAGGAATTAGAAATATGCCTAATTACCAAGAAGGTAAAAGTAGATCTATTTATTATTCAATTAATGGAGTTATTGATGTATTAAGCTCAATTAGAATGGATGAAATAGCTAGTTTAAATAATTTTAATTCAGAAACTGATTTAGATTCAATTCAAAATTCAGATAAAAAATCTAATTTCCAATCTAATTTAGACAGTTTTACAACTAATTCAATAAATAATCAAAATAAAATTAATAATAGTAATAATAACAATAAAATCTTAGAGTATTTGGCTAATAATAAAGAATTTTGTGATAAATTATATGCTTTAGAATCTGATGAATATGAAGTTATTATTGATTATAAAGGAATGAAAAGACCTTCAATTAATACAGAAAATTGGACTCATCATCAGTGGCAGATATTAACTTATGCATGGTTACGTTCAATGCAAGAAGATGCAAAACCTGTTGTAGGTGGAATTATTTTCTATTTAAATGAGTTAGTTCCTTCTACAGAGGACCTTTTAGCTATTCAAGAGGATTATAAATCAGAAGAACCTACTACAGATGTGAAAATTTTAGATGATGATTTAAAGACTCTTTTAAATTGGGATAGTAAAAATGATTCACCAATTCACAAAAAGTTATCAGATAAGTTTAAAATGGATAGATCAATTAGAATTGTTAATATAGAACAAGATTTAATTAACTCTTCTTTAGAAGAGTTTGATGTTGTTGTAGATAAAATAGAAACAGCTACTCTTAAAGAAATTAATGGAATGCCTATTAAACAGTCTTGGAAAGCAGATGGTGATAAAAGAACATGTGATGCATGTGATTTTAGAAATTTCTGCAATAAAAACAAAGAAATGATTAATAATATTACAGTACCTTAATCTTTTTATTTTTTTTCTTGGAATGATAAATTATTATTTGTCTGCCTAACTTTATTTTAATTTATTTTATTTATTTTAGTATTTTGAGCTTATTTTATATTATTAAATCTCAATTTACCTTTTTTTATTTTATTTTCATAAGTTTGTCTTAGGACGACGCTTGTTTAAGCAAATATTTTCACTATGGTTTTTAAAGGTCATTTTAAGCTTGTT
>JAKSUD010000097.1 GCA_024409185.1 archaeon | reverse complement strand
AAATATATTATCTGAATTATTCTATAAAATTTAATCAAATTTATAGTGTTAGAGTTTTAAATTAATTTTTATTTTGTGATTTTATGAAAAAAATATTATTTATTGGTTCAAGACTGTACGATGATGTAGCTTATCATGCAGATAGTTTAGGTATTGAAAGTATCTTAACTGAATCTAATGAAAATGCTCCTAATTTAGATTTACCTACTAAATATTATATTGTTCCTCGTGGTTTTGATGAACCTATGAAAATAGCTATTGAAGAAGATGTAGATGCTATTATTCCATTAATTGGAATTGATCCGCCTCTTATTGATGTAGCTCGTATGAAAGAAAAAATAGAAAAAGAGCATAATATTCCTGTTATGGCATCTGGTGTTAATGCTGTAGCTATTGCTTCTGATAAAATTAAAACTAAAGAATTTTTTAAATCTATTGGCCTTGATGTTCCTGAAGCTAAAGTATTAAATAAAGTTGATTTTGAAGATGAAAATAGTTTTATATCAAAATTAGGTTTTAATTTCCCTATTGTACTTAAACAGGGTGAAGGTCAAGGTGGAAAAGATATTTGTATAGCTACTGAATATTCTCAAGTTGAAGAATACTTTAGTAATTTTGAAAGTGCTTTAATTGAAGAGTTTATTGAAGGTGCAGAAGTATCTATCGAAGTAATTTGTTGGGATGGTAAATATGTTCCTTTAGCCCCTGTTTACAAAGGAGATACTAATTTAGAAGGTATTCATCCTATTAGTAGACTTAGGTCTGGTCCTTGTGATTTTGAAAATTATGGTAATGAAGATATTCGTCAAATAGCTAAAAAAATAGCTATTGGTCTTAAATGTGAAGGTACTTTTGATATTGATTTAATTTATTCAAGAGAGAAAAACACTATTTATGCAATTGAGATTAATACTCGTCCAAGTGGAACAAGATATTTATCCTATGCATGTACTGGTTTTAGTCCTTTAAATCTTTTAATTGATCTTGCAGTTGGTGAATGTGATTTAGATAATCTTGAATCTAAACTTCAGAGCAATTATGCTTTAGAGATTCCTATTGGTGATTATGAAGGTCCTGCTCCAAATGTGCCTGTTAAAGAGTATATTAATGGAAAATTTATTGTTCATGGTCCTAAAGGATACCAAAGAGTAACTATCACTGCTAAATCAAGAGAAGAAACTTATAAAATAGCTAAAGAATTAACTGGAAATGATTATTCTTAGCCATTTCTTATTTATTTTCTAATTTTTTAAATTTTCTTTTAGTTATTTTCTAATTTTTTTAAGTATTCTTTTTAATTATTTTTTATTTTATTTTTTATAATAGTTTCAATTAATTCAAAATTTATTATGTAAATGTTTAATTTTATTATTTTATTCTGTATGTTTTTTTATTATTTATCAATTAATTATACAAAAATAATTTAAATGATAATATCATTGTGATATCAATAAATAAAACTTTATATAATATTAATGCTAAAAATTATTATGATATTGTATTGATTATGCAATTTTTATATTTTGTATAGTATTGTACTATACAAACCGAACAAAATTACTTTATTTTTATAAGTGTGATAAAATGGATATTTCAAATATTATAATTGTTTTTATTTTAACATTTGTGGCTACAGTAATAGCTACTTTCTTTGTTAGAAAGATATTACGTGATGCAGATGTTTCAGATAGTCCTATTGTTAGTGAACATAGACATAAAGCAGGTACCCCTACTATGGGTGGATTAGCTTTCTTATTTGCTATTACTTTCATAATTTCTATCTATTATCAAAATACTGCAATTTTAATTGTATCTTTTATTATGCTCACTTCAGGTTTAATGGGTCTTATTGATGATTTATTAGGTCTTAAAGTTAAAGAATATCAAAAAGTTGTTAAAAATATTTCCGATGCTCCTGTTCCATTAGGTTTATTAAACTTAGGTCCTGGTGAAGAAGCAAGAGTCACAACTGATAAGGCAAAAGCACAAGTTGGAGCACTTGTAGATGCTGGAAAAGTAGAATTAATCACTGAAATTCCAATTAAATATGAACCAAGTGAAGCTTCTAAAATTGTTGTTCAATTATTGCCTGGTTTATTCTTAGCTCTTACAGGTGTAATAGCTACTTGTGGTGGATTTACATTAGGTCTTTTAGTATACCCTGTTGTAATTATTGCTCTTTTAGGTTCTATTAATGCTGTAAACCTTATTGATGGTATGGATGGTTTAGCTGTAGGTATTATTGCTATTGCTTCATTTGCATGTTGTATATATGGATTTATTTCTGGTGATTTAACTAAAATGACTCCATTTGCGATTTTAACTGCTATTTGTTTAGGATTTTTAGTATTTAACAAACATCCTGCAACTATC
The DNA here is from genome assembly GCA_024409185.1 of archaeon. Taxonomy (GTDB): domain Archaea; phylum Methanobacteriota; class Methanobacteria; order Methanobacteriales; family Methanobacteriaceae; genus Methanobrevibacter. Next base: position 1,953 of record JAKSUD010000097.1, on the reverse strand, counting down.
TTTATGGGAGATACTGGATCATTTGTATTAGGTGCAGGTTATGCAGCAGCTGTATTAGTTTGTGATATTCCTTACTTTGGTGTTTTAGCTTTAGCAGTTCCTATTATTTCTACTGTTATTAGTTTAATGCACAGAGCTCATATTATTAATTTACCTGTAGAACCTTTACATCATACTTTACATTATCATGGAATGTCTGAGAAGAAAATTGTTTACAGTTACTGGTTATTAACTGTTGTAGCTTGTGAAATTGGTTTAATCGCTAAATTTTACTTCTTTTAAGTGAAATTAGCTATTTTATTTTTATTTATTGTTTTTATGATTATGAAATTTTTAAAAATTGGTTAGAAGTGGTTTAAATGGTTAATACTCTTTTTTCTATTACAGAAACATCTGATAAGATTGCTTCACAAAAAACTTTTTCTATTTCTGAATTAGCTGAAGCTATAGATGGTAAAGTTTATGGTTTAAATGATTTTTACTGTCAATCTGGTTTTAATGGAATCTTCCAAACTTTAAATGAAGCAGTTTCTGGAGATATTGTTATAAGACATTGGATTAATGAAAAAGGGGTAGAAATAGCTAAAGATAAGGATATTGCATGTCTTATCACTTTAAATCCTACTGATGATGCTCTTGAAATGGCAGAAAAGATTAAATTTCCTGTTATTGTAGTTAAAAAAATACAATATGCTACTTCTTTTGCTCTTAAATGGACTATTGAAAATTTGGTTCCTAATTCAAAAAGAGTTGTTGTTAGTGGAACTAATGGAAAATCAACTACTTCTCACATGACTCATCATATATTAAAAAATGCAGGTTTTAATGTTTTTACTAATACTGATGCAGAGTCTGAATTTAATACTTTAATTGACCCAATGGTTGCTAAAATGATATCTGAACAAGTAATCGAAGCTCAAGATATTGATGTTAGAGAACTAGATTATGTTGCAGATATTCCAAATAAATCTGTTTTCGATTATATTGTTATTGAAGTATCTGAAGTTCAAGGATGGGGAGAAGAGTTAATGAAAAATCATGCTCTTATTATGTCTTCTGCAGTTAATCCTGAAGTTGGTGTTGTAACCAATGTAGCTATGGACCATATTGGCCTTGTAAAATCCATTGATGAAGTATTTTTTGAAACTTCGGGTATTGTAAAAGCAATTAATAAAGAAGCTATTGTATTAAATCATGATGATAATCGTGTTTTGAATATGTTACAATTTAAAAATGATAATGTAGATTCATTCTTTACTTCAATGGATGAAGAATCTATTTCTAATTATGATGCTCCTATAAATAACAAAGTTTACTTTAGTGATGATGAAAATGCAATTATTGTAAATGGTTCTCCTATTTTAAATTATGATGAACTTCCATTTTCAGGAGAACATTTTATACGTAATATTTTATCATCTATTTCTGCTTGTTTAGCTTTAAATTTAGCTATTGAAGATATTATTAGTGGTGTTAAATCTTACAAACCATTAGATAGGAGATTTATTAGATTATCTGATGAACCTATAATTATTGATGATTTTGCACATAATCCTGATGGTGTAAAAGCAACAATCCGTGCATCTTCAACATTAGCTAATGATTTAGGTAAAAACGAATTATATGTTGTCTTTGGTATTCGTGGATCAAGAGGAGAAGAATTAAATGGTTTAATTTCTCAAGCTATTGCTGAAGTTATTAATGAATTAAATAATGAAAATGATAGAAAAATTAAATTATTCTTATCTTCAAGTATAGATTATGTAAACAGTCTTAATACAGTAAAAGACTTTGAAAAAGCTATTTTTACATCAACTCTTGAAAAGAATAATGTTAAATACACTCATTATGATAATTTAGTTGATGTTTTAAGAGATGTTTACAATTTAGCTACTAAAGATGATGTAATTCTTTTAATTGGTGCTCAAGGAATGGATCCTGCTGAAAGTGTTT
>JAKSUD010000096.1 GCA_024409185.1 archaeon | reverse complement strand
TAAAATTTTTTAGTATGCTTTACTTGTTAAAGAGTTAAAACTATAATTATTATGTGATTATTATGAGTTATGAAACTATTAGTGCTAGTAATATTAATTATGCTATTTATAAAGTTGCAGATTGGAAAAATGAATATAAAATCAATATTTTAGGAACTTCTCATGAACTTCCTGTAACTAAAGCAACTAAAGATCATATGTTAAAGAATATGGAACAAATTAGATTATCTGAGTTTGAATTAGGTTCTAAAACTGTTAATGGTATGGTTGCTTTAGCTATGCAATTAAATCCTAAAATAGCTAAAGAAAATATTGATGATTTAGTAAAACTTGAAGAAAAAGAGTTTGAAATGATTAGTGATGAATTGGATAAAATTGAATTAAAAGCAAATTCAGAGTTTATCAATTTAAATTCTGATGAATTTTTAATATATAAATTAGAATATGATGGACATATGTTAGTTTCAAAACCAGCTAATGATTATACTCAAAAACATCATATTGAAGAAATTAAAAGATTAAAAGAATTAAGTGGAAATTAATTATTTTATTAATTTACTTTTTTTATTTTTTAGTTTTACTTATTTTTGTTATAAAACTAAAATTCCAAGACCTTCTAAGAGGATTTTTATACCTAATAAAATGAGTATAATTCCTCCAACAATTTCCATTTTATCTTCAAAGTAGTTTCCAATTTTTTTACCAAGAATTATTCCTACAATAGTAAATAAGAATGCAACTACTCCAATAGCAATTACTGGAATAATAATGTCTGTTTTTAATACTGCATAGGTTACTCCTACTGCAAATGCATCAATACTTGTAGCTATTGCAAGTAATGTAAGTTCTTTAAATGAAAATTTATCTTCTTCTTCGGCTTCATCATCTTCGGATAAACTTTCTCTTATCATATTTGCTCCAATTAATGCAAGTAAAATAAATGCAACCCATGGAGCAATAGCACTAACAATCCATTCTAATTGGGTTCCTGCAAACCAACCAATAATTGGCATCATTGCTTGAAATCCACCAAAGAATATTGCAAACCATAAAATTTGGCTTTTTTTAATATTTTTAAGTGTAAATCCTTTAGTTAATGATACACTAAATGCATCCATTGCAAGTGCAATAGCTATTAATAAAGTTGAGATAAAATCCATTTAATTCCTCTTATCAATATGGTTTATTTGAATTAATTTGTTAAATATGTAGTTTACATTAGTTTTAAATAATATATTTTATTTATCCAAATGCATCTAAAGTAACTTTTTTATCTTTTTTAAGTTCTTTTGGAGGTTCTACAGATACGAATTCAATACCTTCCTCCTCAAGAAGTTCTTTAGCATCTTCCCCAATGGAAGGAGCCACAAGTAAACCTCTAATTTTTTGTTTTTCAGTATTGTTTTTAATTTCTGCATTTGTTTTATTTTCAAAATCAGTTAAATATCTTCTTATTTGTTTTACAGCATTAACTCCTGCTTTTCTACATTTAAGCTCTAAAATCATGAGGTTTCCATCACTATCTTTTCCTAAGATATCAATGAATCCATGTTCTGTGCTGTATTCTCTTGCAGTTGGTTTAAAACCTTCTTCAATGATATGAGGACGTTCCATAATCATATCCCCCATATCTTTTTCATAACCTGCAATTTCAAGTTCTTCGTAATCTTCTACAAGAGCATAGTTTACAAAGTGAATCTTTTTAATTTCAACTTCTAATCTTTCTCTTGGAGTTTTTCTATGACTTTCTAAAAAAAGAGTTTCATTTTTAATTATAAGTCTTGGTTTTGATTTAGGAGGTTGCCAATTTACAGGATCTACTTTATTGTCTTGATGGATTAAAAAACATCCATCTGGTTTTAACATTATGATTCTCTCTCCAAAATCAAGTTCGCTCATTGCACGTCCTTCATAGCTAACTTTACAACATGCAAAAAGAGTAATCATAGCTTTTTTACGTATTCCTTCTCCAATAAGGTCGTAAGCTTCTTCATAATTAGGATTTTCTAATATTTTATATTTTTGTTCATTAAAGTTCATCTTATAAATATTTGATTTTAAGTTTAATAAATATATTTAATTAGATGTAGTAAATTGAGGATTATCTAATCCTCATAATATAATTCTCCTCCAGATTCAAGATAATCATCGATTTCATAATTATCTCCATAATCATAAGTGTCATAATATTCATCTTCACTTACATAATAACCTTTTTCACGAGTATAATGTTCATGGTGAGTGTTTTGACTGTAATCATCACTAATATTATTACTAATGTCCTCACTAATGTTATAAGTCTGATTATAATCTGTTAAATTTAAATCATTTGTGTAATTGCTTTCATTTAAATAGTTGTTATCATAATCGTGATGATTATTTGTCAAGTTTGAAGCCATAATTAAACAACAAAAAATAGCTAATATGCAGATGATTATTAAATTTCTTGTTTTCATAGTTCCTCCCAAATATAGTACTATATAAAATTATGTCTCTTTCTTTATTAAATATGTCGATTTAATTAAATTATGTATTATTCATTAAATGTATTAATTATTTAAATTAATTCTTTTTATTAAGTTTTATATATTTAGAATAATAAACTATTTATATAATAATATATATTAAGAAGAGATTTTGAATAAGTTTATTATTCTATTGAGGTTTTATCATGGCTAATGATATTAATTGTGAAGAATTTAATGAAGAGGAAGAATATATTCCTCCTGAAGCTGAATATTTTACTTTAAAAAATTTTGAATTTAATAATGGAGAGGTTTTAGAAGAAGCTGTAGTTCAATATATGACTTTAGGAACTCCAAAATATGATGAAAATGGGATTATAACTAATGCTCTTGTTTATTTCCATGGTTCTGGTAGTGATTATTCTTCAATTGATCGTAAGGACGAAACTGTAGGTTCTGGTTTAATTTTTGACACTGATAAATTTTTCATAATTGCACCAACTGCTCTTGGTTATCCTGGTTCTGCATCACCTTCTAATACTGGATTAAAAGCAGATTTCCCAGATTATGATATTTATGATATTGTTAATTTCCAATACAGATTCATTCAAGAAAAATTTGGTTTAACTAAAATTAAAGGTGTTTTTGGAACTTCTATGGGTGGTTTTGAAGTATTAGCTTGGGCATCTAAATATCCAGATTCTATTGATTTTGCAATTCCTCTTGTAAGTAGTCATAAAGTTGGAGGACATAATTTTGCACTTTCATATGTTACGAACACTATTTTAGAATCTGACCCTGATTATAAAGATGGTTTCTATGAAACTCCACTTTCTGAGTCTTTACTTAGAAGTATGAGACTTGCAAGTCATGCAATGTATACTTATGGATTTTCAAGAGAATATTATAGACATACTGTAACTAACGATGAGCTTGCAGAGGGTATGGAAGAGTTTGCATGTGAAAATATGGAAGGAGATGTAAATGATTTAATTTACAGTAATAATTGTTTTATTAATTATGATTTAACTGAAGATGTTAAGGATATTACTGCTAAAGTATTGATTATAGCTATTAATCAAGATCAATATTTCCCACCTAATTTAGATGCAATTCCATTATCTAAATTAATTAAAAATAATAAATTAATTATTTATGATTCTGATTTAGGTCATTTAGGTACTTGTGAACTTGAAAAAGTTGAAGATGAAGTTAGAGACTTTTTAAAAGAGTTTGAAGATTAATTATGGGGGGCTAATATGAAAGTAAAAGTAGAAGATTATGGTATTACTGATGATGAAATGCATTATGTAACTTATAGAGCATCAGATTTAGATGAAGAATCTTTAAATTATTTGAATGATAATTTAGAAGGAGATACTATTTTAGAAAATGGTACTTTAATTATGAATGTTTATTATTCTAAGAAATTCTTCCCATTTGGATCTGATGATGCTAAATTTAATATTGAAGATTTTATAAAAAGAGAAGAAATTGAAATGACTTATTTCTTATCAAGCTTTTTAGAAGATATGAAATAACTCTTTTTATTTTTTTATTTTAGCTATTTTTTTAAAAAACTAGTTTTTTAATTTAGTTTTAATTATAATTTTATTTTAAAAAAAGTAATTAATTATAGCTTTTTAGCTATAATTTTATAATCTATTTTTATTTAGATGCTTCGAGCATTCTTTCTACTGCAGATAATGAGTTTTCTGCAATGTCTTTAGGAACTGTAATAACAGGTTTTTCATTTATAAGACAATCTCTTACTTTCTCAAGAGTATGATATTTCATAGTTTTACACACTGCATTTTCAAGTAATGGATAATAAGTTTTATCTGGAATATCTGCTTTTAATC
>JAKSUD010000095.1 GCA_024409185.1 archaeon | reverse complement strand
ATTAATTTTAGAAATAAGTTTTTCTAAACTAAATTTTGAATATTTTTCTCTAACCCTATAATTTTTGACAGTGCCCTATATCCAAAAAAGATATTTTTATATAACTTATTAAACATAAAATTAAATAATTTGGATTTTATCTAAATTACCCATAATTAATAATAAACTTAATTAAATATTATTCAAAATATTTATTAAAAAATATTATTAATTCAACTAAAATTAATTTTATTGAGGATTTATATGTTCGAACAAGTAAAAGATTTCATTTTAAGTGTCCAACACTTATTTGCTATGGCTGGAGCATGTTTACTCGTACCTTTATTAACCGGTTTAGACCCAATGGTTGCATTACTCGGTTCTGGTGTAGGTACTTTAATTTTCCACGCATGTACTAAACGTAAAATGCCAGTATTCCTTGCTTCATCCTTTGCTTTTATTCCACCAATAATAGCTGTTGCTGCTATGTATAATGGTGATTTAGCATATGCACAAGGTGGAATTATCTGTGTTGGTATAGTTTATGTAATATTATCTCTTATATTTAGAGTAATAAGTGTAGAGAAAGTTACTAAAATTTTCTCTCCAACTGTTGTCGGATCTATGATTGTTATTATTGCATTCAGTTTAATACCTTCTGCATTAAACAATATTATTTATATGGACTCTGCAAGTATTTTTAACCCAGTTACCTTTGCTTTAGCTATTATTACATTAGTTATTGCTGTTGCAATTAGTAAATGGGGAAAAGGATTCTTCGGTCAATTAGGTATTATTCTTGCATTAATCATTGGTTATGTTGCAAGTATTGCTTTAGGATTAGTTGATTTAACTCCTATATTAACTTCCCCAATTGTTGCAATTCCAAATATTACTGCTCCTAAATTCAGTTTAAGTGCTGTTATTATGATTGTACCATTAGTACTCGCTGTATTTATGGAACATATTGGAGATGTTATTGTAAATGGAGAAGTAACTGGTAACAACTTCTTAGAAGACCCTGGATTAAAAAGATCTTTCTTAGGGGACGGTTTAGCTACTTTAGTAGCAGGTTTAATCGGTGCACCAGTAAACACTACTTATTCTGAAAATACTAGTTTATTAGCTATTACTAAAAACTACAACCCACGTTTATTAAGATACACCGCAGTTATTGCAATTATTTTATCCTTTGTTGCAATTATTGGTGCAGCTCTTCAAAACACCCCATCTTGGGTTGTTGGTGGTATTTCATTATATCTTTACTGTATGATTGCATGGATTGGATATAGAAATATTAAGAAAAACAACTCCTTCTCTTCTGCTCCTAAAATGATTATTATTATTGTAATGATTGTATTAGGTTTAGGTTTAAGTTTCGCAGATGACTTAGGTTTCCAATTACTCGTATATGTACTTAACTTATCTGAATTTGCATTAGCTATTGCTGCTATAGCAGGTATTATTTTAAGCATTATCTTCACTGCTACTGGTAAAATAGACGATGTAAAACTTGAAGACTATAAAGAAGCTGATGGATTTGAAGTTAGAGAAGAATAATTAAATTCTTCTTTTCTTTTACTTTTTTTATTTTTTATTTTATTTACTAAATTAAAATATTATTTTACTAAATTAATAGACTATTTTTCTAATTTATTTAAATTTTTAATCTTAACACTTTTTAAAAAATTAATTAGAAATTATTTTATATTTAATTTAATAAAAATAATATTAGATAGAATTACTTGGAGATTATAAAATGAATGAAAAGGAATTAAATCATCCATTAATTACACATAAATTCGCTATTTTAAGAAATAAAGAAACAGGAACAAAAGAATTTCGTGAATTAGTAACTGAAATTACCACTCTTTTATGCTATGAAGCTACTAAAGATGCAAAACTTGAACCTGTTACTATTGAAACTCCTATTGAAAAAATGGAAACTGGCATGTTAAATGAAGATAACTATGCAGTTGTACCTATTTTAAGAGCAGGAATGGGTATGTTGGATGGAATTATTAATGTAATACCTAATGCTAAAGTAGGACATATTGGTCTTTATCGTGACCCAGAAACATTAGAACCTCAAGAATATTACTACAAAATGCCTGAAGATATTGCAAAAAGAACTGTGATGATTATTGATCCTATGTTAGCTACAGGAGGAAGTGTTGTAGCTACTATTAATAAACTTAAACAAGATGGTGTTAAAAAAATCAAGTTACTTGTTTTACTTGCTACTCCTGAAGGAATTAAAGCAGTAGAAGAAAACCACCCAAATGTAGAAATATATTGTGGTGTAGTAGACCGACAATTAAATGAAAATGCATATATTATGCCAGGTCTTGGAGATGCTGGTGATAGAGTATATGGAACTAAATAATTAAAGTATTAAATACTTTTAATTATTTAATTTTAATAAATTTTTCTTTTTGCTTTTTAATCTTATTTAACTATTTTTTTATTATTTTAAATTTATTAAGCTTCTTCTAAAATATCTAGCAATTTAGATAAATATTTATACCTTTCATATTTCCATTGTTCATTATTTCCTAAAAATGCATCTAAAACTTGGGAATTCATTTGTCTTAAAATAGATAATTGAACAAAATCTTTAACATTATCATCAATTTTACCTTGTAAGATTAATTGACCAAAGCCAGTAGCTATTATAGCAACATCTAACATCATCAATTCTTCATCAAAGTCATAATCCATAATTAATTTTTTGATATTCTCATCTTCAAGAATAGAATCATTAAAATCTTTAATTTCAATTCCCAACATTCTAAAATCCATTCAAAACATTTGATAATTGAAGTATTTGGATTTTCTCTTAACCAAGTACATAGCTCATCAAATGCAATATATGCATCCTCAGTCCCAAAAGGAGCTAATTCATCATTAACATTCCAGAAAAATTCATAATTAGCTATTTTAATAGCTCTCTCATGAGGAATTTCACCATAAAAATATTTAGCTACTTTAGAATAATCATAACCTTCATTTAAAACATCCACAATATCACACACAGTAAAAATAATTTTAATTCTATTAATTCATTTATTTTTATAAAAAGGAACTTCTTCACAAAGATCATCTTCAACATAAGCATCTTTTGTTCCTTTTTTATCCCAATAATCTAAATAATATAAAACCCATTTATTAGATAATCTTTTAATATCATCATCACTTAATTCTTCTGAATTATTAAAAGTATTAAGAAAATCTCCACCAATAGCAACAGCTACATTATCACATTCTAAAATTAAAAGAAAATCATAATTTTGACCTTCTTCTATATTTTGAATTAAAATCTTTTTATTTTTATAATTACTTGCAATTTCTTTTAATAAATTATAATTTTGAAATTTAAAATTTAAAAGTTTTTTTGAAAATTCAGTGCAAAAATAAGGACTATCAAGCTCACTTAATTTTTTATTATGATAAAAAATATCCTCAAAATTATATCTGCCAAAATTTAAAAAATCAACATTTTCAATATCATTATAAAAAATAGATAAGAATAAATTATTTCCAAAACGAATAACTAAATCATCTTTATACTCAAAAGGATTTGAAATAGCTACATCAGCTAATTTTAAATTTTTAAATTCAACATATAAAGAATTAGAATTATTATCAAATTCTAACCAAGTCCAAATTCCTTGTGATGAAACTTCTTCAATAAGTTCCATAGTTCTTTTTTCCATATAAATCACTGATGCTAATTAAATCAATTAGATAATTAAATAAATTATAAATTAAATTAAATAAATTAAATTATTAATAAGTTTACTGGTGAAATTCTAAATAATTATTTAAAGCTCCGTCCATTGAATACTCTTTATCAGTATAAACCTTCTTCCACACAAATGGTTTAATTTCAATAGGACTATCTAAGCTATTATCCCAATTAATATTAAAACCATTAGATTCAAGTGCTTCAACAATAGTTTTTCCTATTTTTAATGCTTTCTTCTCATCAGATTCAAAATCACCAAATACTAATGATAAAGTTTCTTCTTCAATAGCTATTTCTATATCTTCAAAACTGTAAAAACAAAACCCTTTAGGAGAATAATTATTATTTCTCATATGAACAAATAATTCAAAGGCATCTTGAACACCTTCATCTAAATCATAACCCGCATTATGAATAGATATTATCTCATTAAGACCAGTTAATTGATTAAAAACATTTTCTAATTTAGTAAAATCAATAGAATCTTGATTTGGAATATCTAAATTATCATAATTTTTTGAAACTAAATTCTCAAACTCATCTAATGAAATATCCTCTTCAAAAAACTCATCTTCAATAAGTTCTAAAATTTCATCTTTATTATAAAAACCAGATTT
>JAKSUD010000094.1 GCA_024409185.1 archaeon | reverse complement strand
TCCATTTTACGTTTGATTTCTAAAATTTCACCCATTGCATTAAATTCATCTTCATCTAATTTATCTTTAAATTCTCTTTCTAAAATTTTATAGTGTTTTTCAGGAATATCAACATATAAAGTATCTCCTTCTTCAAAGTCTTTACCTGCTATAGCATCATTAATAGCCATAGCAACTCTTTGACCTCTGGAGATTGCAGGTAAAGTTTCACCTTTATCTTCCATACTTGCAATAGTTCCTACATAATCACCATTTGCATTCATTAAAGAGTAACCTTGTTTAACAGTTCCAGCTTCAACTTCAATTCCACAAATAGCTGGTTTACTTTGTCTAAAGATTAATTTTGGTAAAATCATGAATTTAGCAGGTTTAACAATAGCTTCAAGCCATTGTTTTTTCTGAGCTTCTTTTCGCTCTTTAATCCAAGCTTCATAATCTTCTGTAATTTGATAAATTACATCTCCAGCAAATAACTTAACACCAGAATTGTCTAAGTCATCTTGTGCTTTAGGGTGAACTTTAACATTAAATGCTACAATAACACCATATTCCTCATTTTCTTCACGAGCAATAGATGCATTAATAACATCTCTTTTAGTAACATCACCAATTTCAGCAGATCTTACTGGAATATCAATTTCTTTAAGTAAGTGAACTACAGCTTCAAGAGAACCAATAGTATCAGCTTTAACAAGTAAACCTTCATCATCCACATCAACAGTCATATCTTCTAATTCTTGTAATAATTCTGCTTCTACATCACCATCTTCAGTTAATACTCTAAGAGGAGATCCAGAAACAATATCATCTAAATTAGGTGCTGCAATTTTAATACCTGCAGCTGCAACAACTTCATCGACCTTTTTAAATTTCTTTTTAGAATCTCTCATTTCTTCAAGAGGTAAAGGTCTTAAAATAGATCTAATTTTAGTTTTAACAACATTATTTGAATCCATTAAAGCTATCTCGTCAGTAGCTCTTAAAACACCATCATAGATAATACTATCAATAGTCATTCCAAGACCAGTTTCTTCTTTAACTTCTAAGACAGTTCCTTTAGCAGGAGCATCTTCATGGATTTCAAGTTGTTTAGTTAAATATTGTTGAGCTAAACCAAGTAACATAGTAATTAACTCAATAACACCTTCACCAGATTTTGCACTCATAGGAATAATAGCTATTTGAGAAGCAAAATCAGTAACCCTATCAAATCTTTCAGATTGGAAACCTTCTTCATGAAGAATTCCAACAAGTTCATAAAGTTTTAAATCAAGATTAGTTTGTACACTTGGAGCTTGTTTTGCAAAACTCTGAGTAAAGGACTCATCTTCATGAGCTTCCCAACCAAATAATCTATCAACTTTATTTGCTGCAACAATAAATGGTGTTTTATACATTTTTAAAATATTAATTGCTTCATAAGTTTGAGGTTTAAAACCTTCATTTATATCAACAATTAAAATAGCTAAATCAGCTAATGCTCCACCACGTTTTCTTAAAGAAGTGAATGCTGCATGTCCTGGAGTATCAATAAAAAACAAACCTGGTATTGTGTCTTTAATAGACAATTTAGCTATGAAATCACCACAAATGTCTTCAATAGTATCCATTGGAATTTCTGTCGCTCCAATATGCTGAGTAATACCTCCAGCTTCTCTATCAGCTACAGTACTTCCACGAATATAATCTAACAAAGTGGTTTTACCATGGTCTACATGGCCTAAAACAGATACAATTGGGGATCTAATTTTCATTTTTACTCCTTAACATATGTTTACTTAATAAATTTAACAATAATTAAAATATTTTAAAATTATATATCAGAAAGCTACAGATTTATTCATAAATCCAAGCATTATCAGACATAGAATAATCACAAATTTCTTCTTCATCAAAGAAAAGAGCTATTTCTCTTTTAGCAGAACCTGGTGCATCAGATGCGTGGATAATGTTTCTTCCAGTATCCATACCAAAGTCTCCTCTAATAGTTCCAATAGCTGCTTCTTTAGGATTAGTTGCTCCAACCATTTTTCTAATGACTGCAATAGCTTCGTCTCCTTCAATAACCATAGTTAAGACAGGAGCAGAAGTAATGTATTCAATTAATCCTTTGAAGAATGGTTTTTCAGAATGTTCTCCATAATGTTCTTTAGCTAAATCTTCATCAATTTGTCTTAATTTTAAAGCAACAATTTTGAGACCTTTTTCTTCAAAACGGCTTAAAATTTGACCCATTAAACGTCTAGATACAGCGTCAGGTTTCATCATAACAAAGCTTTTTTCAATCATTCTTTAACCCATTTAACTTTTCTTGGTACTCTACCAAGTTTAATCATATTTTTTTCACATTTACTACTACAAAAGAAATAGATAGAACCGTCTTTTTTAACATACATTTTTCCAGTACCTTCTTCTATTTCTTTACCACAGAATGAACAAGTTCTCATGTTATTACACCTTCTTAATAACTAAGAATTTCAACTCAAAAACCTTAAAGGTTCTTAAGGAGTCCTAATCTCCTTAGCTTCTCTAATTGTGTCGAGTAACATTAAAATATCGCCTTTTCTTACAGGACCCATGATATTTCTTGTTAAAATTCTTCCTTTATCTCTTCCATCGAGAATTCTGCATTTTACTTGCATAATTTCTCCAGTCATACCAGTTCTGTTAAGAACTTCTATAACTTCAGCTGGACTTCCTTCTTCCATATTATCACCTGTTAATAATAATTGAAGATAAAATCTTCCTTAAACAGAGCTGAAAAATATCTATTCTTTAAGTTCTGCGACTTTTTCAACAACTTCTGCGACTAATTCTTCAGCATCTCCAGCATCAACAATACATGCGGAAGCAGTACCGACACTTAAACCTGCAGCTGCGCCTACTTTATCTTTAGTAGCTAAGTATGCGTAAGGAATTTCTTTTTCTTCTGCGAGAACAGGAATGTGTACAACGATTTCAGCAGGATCTACATCTTCTGCGATTAATACTAAAGCTGTGTTTCCTCTTTCGATAAATTTAGTTACTTCGTTAGTTCCTTTTGCTACTTTACCAGTTTTTTGTGCTACTTCTAAAGCTTCTTCTGCTTTATTAGCGATTTCTTCAGGTGTATCAAATTTTACATAAATGTTTGCCATATAATTTACCTCCTTTTTCATCTGGCTTTTGCCATCCATCGGCAAATATTATAATTGCATAAAACCTTGATTTTTTAGATTTTATTAAAATTTATATAAACAATTATAATAATTAAAACAGTAATCACAAATAAAATTAGTTTTAATCTAATTCACATGAAAATCACATAAATTGAATAAATCAAATTTTAAGAATAATTACAATTTAATAAAAATCCGTAAAAATAAATTAATAATTTAAAGATTGTAATAATTCAAGACTAATAAATATTTTAATTAATCATTGATTAAAACTTAATCTTAAAAAGATAAAATTCAATTTTCACAGATTTAAAGTTTTAATCTATAACTCTAAATATTATATCCACATCACTAAATAATATCTCTTAAATAAGAGCTTAATATTTTCAATGAATATTATTAGTTTAAGTAAAATTAGCTAATAATATAAAAAATTTAGTATTAATGAAATAAATTCTAGAGAACTAGACATATATTAATTTAAGTTTTATAGCATATAAATGTTTTCATTAAAATAAGATTAAAAAGAAAAAATAGCTAAAAAATAGAAATAAAATAGTGATTTCTAAAATAAAAAATAGAATAATTCAATACTTACAATGAGAGTTTTAATTTAATAAAAGTCCTATTTAATAAAAAAATAAAATAAAAAAATTAAAAGTTTAACTAAAGGCCAAAAAGGCCAATAGTTATTTTTTATATAATCAGGAAAAATCTATTTAATAGCTAATTTAATATCTTCAGCTTTAACAGTTTTTCTACCAGCATGACGTGCGAAGTTTACAGCTTTTTCTGCAATTTCGTTTCCACATTCTTCGATAGCTTCAGCTAAAGCTTCTTTAGCACCATCAGATACTCTTTCAGCACCTGCATTTTTTAAGATTCTTCCGATTGGAGCGATTGGTAATTCCATATTTACACCTCAATTTTTTATAATATTAATTGTATTTATTTTAATATATAAATATATTGGTCTGAGAGCTTAAAACCCCATATTATTTAATAAAATTTATCTATAATTTATATATTAAGTGGACACTTTATAAAATTAAATCTTAAATAATTACATTAGAATAAAAGAAAAATTAGAAAAAAATATTAAATTAAACTTAAATAGGACTAATAATAATAAATTATAAGTAAATTTAATAAATATTAAATAGTTATTTTTAATAATAAAGAAAAAATGAG
>JAKSUD010000093.1 GCA_024409185.1 archaeon | reverse complement strand
TTAATAAAGTTATAATTAATATTAATACATGAAAATATTATTATCAAATGATGATGGTGTTCATGCATCTGGTATTTTAGCTTCTAAAGAAGCTGTTGAAGAGTTTGGTGAAGTTTTTGTTGTTGCACCATCTACTCAACAAAGTGGTATTGGTCATGCATTAACACTTTATGAACCTATTAGGATGGATGAAGTTAAATTAAGGGATGGAAGTAAAGCTTATTCTATTTCTGGAACACCAACAGATTCTGTTACTATGGCTATATTTGAAATTATGGATGAATGGCCGGATCTTGTTATCTCTGGTATTAACACTGGTCAAAATACTGGTAAAGGTGAACTTTCAACTTCTGGAACTTTAGGTGCAGCTATGGAAGCTGCTTCTTTAGGAATTCCTACAATAGCTATTTCTCAACATGTTGAAACTGAGCATGTTAAATTTAATGAAGGTCATATTGAAATTGATTTTTCAGCTTCTCAAAAAGTCTTAAAGAATTTGGTTAAAAAAATTCAAGATAAAGGTTTTCCAGAAGGTGTTGATATTTTAAATGTTAATGTTCCAACTAATCCGGATTCTTATGAGCTTGTGGTTTCTACATTAGCTAATCGTATGTATTGGCCTTTTGTTGAAAAGCGTCATGATTTAAGAGGTAAACCTTATTATTGGATTGATAGTAATTTATATGAAGATAATCCAAAAGATTCTGATTTCCACAATCTTGTTAATGAAAATAAGCCAACAATTTCTCCATTGTCTTTAGATATGGTTAAAAATTTAGAAGAATTTAAGAAATGGTAAAACTAGTTAATAAAATAATATATATCTTAATTTTATTGAAATTATTAAAAAATAGTAAATTATTAAAAAATAGGTATAAAAATAGAATTGTAGAAATAGTAAATTGATATTTGATGAATTAAATTAGTTAATATTTAATTCAGCTAAAATATCATCTCTTTCTTTTTTAAGTTCTTTAATGAGTTGTTCATCTGGGTTTTTTGAATTTTCTAAAGCTACAATACTTCTTGTAATATCTTCTAAAGTACTTTCAAGTTGATTAATTGCCATATGTTCATCTCCTTATTTTTAGATTAAATTTAGTTATAAATATATTTGTTTTTGTAATATATAAATTTGTTTGTTATATATCAAATTAATTTTATTTATTAATTTTTAGAATTAAAATTATTAAAATTATATTTTTTATAAAATCTGGAGTAAATAAAATGAGTGATAATTTCCAAGTAAATAAACAATTTGCTAAATTTAAAGGTAAAGATGTTATTGTAGGTCTTAAAAATTGGGAAGAAATAGAAGGTAAAGTTGTAACTTTAGATAATTTCTTAAACTTAGTTTTAGATGATGGTGAAGGTTTAAGAGTTATTAAAGGCGGTAAAATAGCTTTTATTTCTATTAAAGAATAAATGATTTTTATTCTTTATTTTTTTAAAATATAAATAATACTTTTTTATTAAAATTTATTACTTACTTTATAAAAAATAATTATTTAACCTAAAGTTAAATAATTAGTTAATTTTTATTAGCTATTTATTAGCTATTTATAATTTTTTAGTCTTATTTTAAAGCTTCTTTTTCAATAGCTTCTCTAATTTCTTCAATACTATAACCTCTCATAAGAGCTAAAAACATAGCTCCACCAGCACCAGCACCTTCTTTAATGAATCCTTTTGTATAATTTTTTAAACCTTCAACAGCAGATTCTTCAAAGAAAGGATTTACTGCACATACAGTAATATCTCCTATTTGTTTAGCAATATCTAATACATCAGCTGTTTCGTCAGCTACAACATATGCGGTAGTAGCTAAACACATATTAGAAAAGTCAAAGTCTTTATCTACTGCTTTTGCAATTGCGCATGATGCAGTTAATTGAGTTCCTCCTGCAAGAACAACAGGAACAGTTGCTCCCATAAGAACGCCTGCAACAGCAGGAAGCATAGGATCTCCAACTGCAGCTACAACATCAAATGGATTATTATTTTTATCTACTTTAAGGCCTGCTTTTTCTAATCCTTCATCAACAACTTTGTTTTTCATTTCATGAGGATTAGTGTCCATACATCCACTTACTTTTCCTTTTGCATTATATCCAAGTCCTACAAGAACTCCAAGTGCAGTTGTTGTTCCTGCAGGTAAACTTTCACCAATTACAATATAATCATGTTTTTCAGATAAAATAGCTCCAAGTTCGTAGGCTTTATTAAAAATATCTTCTGGATCTTTTACAGCTTTTCCTGTAGATATATCTTGTCCAAAATTACCCTCACTTATATCAAAAACATCAATTCCAGCTTTAATTTCACAACCTGCATCAATAATCATTTTTGTACTATTACATAATTCTACAGATGCTTTTGTAAGTACAGAGGGAGTTGGTGTTACAACTTCTCCAATAATTGTTTGTGGAATATCTTCCATACACATTACTTTACCACTCATTATAAGCTCAGCATCTCCTGTTGGAGTAAATTTTGTAAGTTCTGGAGTAGCTCCAGCCCCAGTAATTCCTGGAATTTCGGATGTTTTTGTACTTGCTACTGTACAAATGAAAATAGGATTTTCAAGTTTTGGAAGTTCATTTACTAATTTTTCAGAGCCATAAGTTTTTAATCCTTTAATCATAATATAACCTTATATCTTTTTAATTTGATTTTAAGCTTATTTTTAAACCTTAATTTAGATTTATCAATTTTGTTTTATTAATTATAAACTTTGTTTAAATTCTATAAATATATTATAGAGAAAAACTATATAAATATTATAGTTTTATTTTTAGGAGAGAATTTATAATTTTTAGCAAAAAAACTTAAAGTTTTTAGGAGAGAATTTATAGTGATATCTTTAGGAATTGAAGGAACTGCTGAAAAGACAGGAATTGGAATTGTTGATAGTGATGGTAATGTATTAGCTATGGCTGGAGAACAATTTTATCCAGAAGAAGGAGGTATTCATCCAAGAGAAGCAGCTGAACATCATGCTAAATGGATTCCTCAATTAATTCCACAAGCTCTTGAAGAAGCTAACCTTAAATACAAAGATATTGATTTAATTTCATTTTCACAAGGTCCAGGGCTTGGTCCTTCACTTAGAACTGTAGCTACTGCAGCAAGAAGTCTCGCATTGTCTTTAGATGTTCCAATTGTTGGTGTAAATCACTGTATTGGTCATGTAGAAATTGGAAAATTAGATACTGGTGCTTTAAACCCTGTAACATTATATGTTAGTGGTGGAAACAGTCAAGTAATAGCTTATGAATCTGGAAGATATAGAATCTTTGGAGAAACTTTAGATATAGCTATTGGAAATTGTTTAGATCAATTCTCTCGTGATACAGGTCTTGGTCATCCAGGAGGTCCTGTAGTTGAAAAATTAGCTAAAAAAGGTTCTTATATTGATTTACCTTATGTTGTAAAAGGTATGGATTTCTCATTTTCAGGTCTTTTAAGTGCAGCACTTAGAGCTCACCAAAAAGGAATAGCTATTGAAGATATTTGTTACAGTTTGCAAGAAACTGCTTTTGCAGTGCTTGTTGAAGTAACAGAACGTGCTTTAGCTCATACAGAAAAAGATGAAGTTTTATTATGTGGAGGAGTTTCTGCAAATTCAAGACTTCGTGAAATGATGCAAACTATGGCAGAAGAACACTATGTTAAATTTTATATGCCTGAAATG
The DNA here is from genome assembly GCA_024409185.1 of archaeon. GTDB lineage: Archaea > Methanobacteriota > Methanobacteria > Methanobacteriales > Methanobacteriaceae > Methanobrevibacter. Next base: position 671 of record JAKSUD010000093.1, on the reverse strand, counting down.
AAATATTCAGGGGATAATGGTGTAATGATTGCATGGTTAGGTCAATTAATGTATGATAATTTTGGACCATTAGCTATTGAAGATACAGAGATTTTACAAAGATTTAGAACTGATGAAGTAGATGCTCCTTGGGTTGATAATGAGAAAAGAAAACTTAATTTACCAAAAGAATTAGCTGCTAAAGGTGCTGAATCTGATATTTACGAAGCTAAATGGCTTGGAGAAGAGGTAATTATTAAAAATCGTGTTTCTAAATCATATAGAATTCCTGAGATTGATAATAAAATTAGAAAACTTAGAACTAAAAGTGAAGCTAAAATCTTATCTGATGTTAAAAGAACTGGTGTTAGAACACCTATTTTATATGATGTAGATTTAGAAGATAAATCTATTGTAATGGAAAAAATTAATGGTTCTTTAGTTAAAGATATTATTGGAGATTTAGATTCTAATAAAAGAACTCAATTAGCTTATACAATTGGTGAAAATATTAGATTATTCCATGACGGCGATATTATTCATGGTGATTTAACTGGATCTAATATGATTTTAGTTGATGATAATTTAGATGATATCAATAATAATTTAGCTATTTTTGACTTTGGATTAGGAAAATACTCTGATTTACTTGAAGATAAAGCAGCAGATTTACTTGTTTTAAAGAAATCTTT
>JAKSUD010000092.1 GCA_024409185.1 archaeon | reverse complement strand
TAAGTTGTAAGTAGAATACTAAAATAATTATAGAGTTGATAATTTGAAAATTAGAACTGGTAGGTTAGAGAAAGAAATGACTGATGAAGCAGCAGTTTATACTTCATCACTTGATTTTGATAGATTTATTTTTGATGCTGATATTCAATGTAACTATGCTCATACTTCTATGCTTAAAGCACAAGGAATTATTGATGGAGATGTAGCTGATAAAATCCTTGAAGCACTTGATAAATTAGCTGAAGAAGGATTTGACGTTTTAGAATTTGATCATTCAGTTGAAGATGTTCATATGGCTGTGGAGAACTATGTTACTAAATTAGTAGGTCCTGAGGCAGGATTTATGCATACAGCTAAATCAAGAAATGATCAAGTAGCTACTGATATTAGACTCCTTTTAAGAGATAGAATTACTGAGATGCAAATTGGAATTCTTGAATTTATTGAAGGAATTATAGAACTTGCAAAAGACCATAAAGAAACTGTTATGATTGGATATACTCACTTACAACATGCTCAACCTATTACACTTGCTCATCATTTGATGGCTCATGCTCAATCTTTAAAAAGAGATTACCAAAGATTAGCTGATACTTATAAAAGAGTTAATTTAAATCCACTTGGTTCTGCTGCAATGGCAACTACCAGTTTCCCAATTGATAGAGAATTAACTACTGAATTACTTGGATTTGATGGATACCTTGAAAATTCAATGGATGGTGTTTCTTCTCGTGACTTTATAGCTGAAACTGTATTTGATTTAACTGCTCTTTGCACTACTTTATCTAAAATATGTGAAGAATTAGTTCTTTGGAGTACCTATGAGTTTGGTATTGTAACAATGGCTGATGAATATTCATCTACCTCATCTATTATGCCACAAAAGAAAAACCCTGATGTAGCAGAGGTCGCTAGATCAAAATGTGCTATCGTTAATGGGGAACTTATGACAATTCTCACTATTTTAAAAGCACTTCCATACACATATAATAGAGACTTACAAGAAATCACTCCACATTTATGGAATGCTATGGATGTAGCTTATGATACTTTAAAAATTGTTAATCATATGTTACTTACTGTAACTTTTAATACTGATAGATGTTTAGAATTAGCTGGTGCTAACTTCGCAACTGCTACTGATTTAGCTGATATTATGGTAAGAGAACGTAAAATACCATTTAGAACAGCTCATAAAATTGTTGGTAGAATTGTAAATGAAGCTACTGCTGAAGGTTTAGAACCTGCTAAAATAAACAGTGAATATGTGGATAATGTAGCTATTGAGCTTGGATTTGAAAAGCTTGAATTAGATAATGATTTAATTCAAAGAGCTCTTGATCCATTAGAAAATGTAAAAATAAGAAATGTTCCAGGAGGTCCATCTCCTGAAATGGTTCAATTAGCTATGGATAATATGAATCAATTCTTAGATGATGAATTTGAAAAACAAGGAATTTAGTTTTTATAACTAAATTTCATTTATTTTTTTACTTTTTATTTTAGGTTTTTTATATTTTTTACTTTTTTTAAATATTTAATTATATTTTTTATATTTTTTTAATTATTTTTCCATATCCCATGTAATTGGTTTTTTCTTACGTTTTCCCCATTTAGTATATTGATGGAATCCAGTATTTCTTTTAGTTAATCCTTCTCTTAAATCAATTCTATCATCAGGGAGTTTATCTATATCTACATTTATTGGTTTTTCTTTTTGTATTTTAGCTCCACAATTACTACAAAACTTTGAATCAGGGCTTATTAATTTTTTACCACATTCTGGACAATAAAGATTCATATTTTAACCTTCTTTTTAATTTTTATTTTTTTATTATATTTTCTTTGTATTAAGTTAAATATTATTTTTATAAATTTAGCTCTCGTAATTTAGCATCCATCTCTTCATCAGTTAATGCATCTTCCTCGACTCGATAAATTTCTACTTCATCACATAAATCATTTACAATTTTACAAGCTCTTTTTCTTTCAAATTCAAGATATTCTTCCTTGTGTTCTTCCCAATCTGCTCTTATTTCCTCAATTAAATCATCATCTGCTTCTATAACTGGTCCTGTGTATTTACAATCTTTACAATCCCACATTGACCATAATTGAGGAATTCTCCAATCAATATTTTCAGATCCACATCTTGGGCATATCTTTCTTTTCATATTATCACTTATATTTTGGGTTGCTATAAAATTTTAGAATATTATTCATATATTTATTAAGCTTTATAAAAACTCCAAATTAAATCTAAAGCTTCTCCAGGTTCTAAAGCTCCAGAACGAGTTTCTCTAAGAATTCTTTGAATTGAATATTTTTTCATGTGAGGAAATCTTTTATGAGTTTCATATAATAAAGGACAACCAAATCCTTTGATTTCTTTTAAATCATAATCAGAATTTAATTGTTTATTTTCTATCTTTTCTACACATAAAGATGCAGGTAAATTTAATCTATATAATTTTGATTTATTTAATTTTATTTTCTCAAGATTATCTTCATTTAGGTTTTGTTCAGTAATACATTGACTTCCTGTAGCTAACATATCTCCATAAATTACAATTGGAATATTATTTTTAATTGCATATTCATTTACAGTATTTTCAATAACTTTTGAACATTTTCCACATGGATGAATTCTTCCATCAAAAGCATCTTTTATAATTTCACTATAATCTACACTTATATATTCTTGTTTTACATCTAATTTGCTTGTAAGATTATCAATATTCTCTTTAAATTGTTTTGGAAGAACTATTGTTCCAGGGTCTACTGTAATAGCTATTGGATTGAAACCTAATTTTTTAGCTAAAATAAGTGAAAAACTACTATCTGACCCACCAGATAATGCTAAAATAGCTTGTGGAGATTCTGCTTCAATGTAACTATTATTATTGAAATGTTCTTTAAAGTTAAATGAATAAATATTTTCTAATTTGTTTTTAAGCATTGATTGAAGGTTTTTCATAGGAATTAAAAGTTCTTCATTTTCTTCTTTATCTTTATTATTCTCTAATTTATCTATAAATTCATTTATTCTCTCTAAAGAAAGTTTAGATCTATATTCTTTAAGTAAGAAATCACCATAACTTTCAACATGGATTGAGTTTAAATTAAGTTTTTCTCTTAATTTACCTACAACCCAACCACCTTTTCCAATAATAGCTGATTTATCTGGTCTATCTTCCCCAATAATCCATAATTCATTGGTGTTTTCATTATGAATTATGTTTTTAATTTTTATATCAACTTCTTCGTGACCTATTTCTTTTCTTATTTGATTAATTTCACCTAAAAGTTGATTTTTATTATATTGGAATTTCATTATTTTCACTTATTAAATTTATTAATTATATTATGTTTTTTTAGTTTTATATTATTATTTATTTTTACTTAATTTTTTTAAAATATTTTTGTATATTGTAGAAAAATATTTTTCTATTGTAGAAAATCAGGGGTTTAATTAGCTATTTGGGCTTTATTTTAAATATATTGTATATTCAAGTAGCATCATTTATATACTACTTTTTACATAATAATCTTTACAATTATTTATAAAAAATTGTATATTATGATTTTAAAAAATATATTGTAAAATGTATATTGTATTACAATTTAAGGCTTTATAAAAAGGAGTGATAAAATGGCTAATTTCTTTGGACGAGGTAATGATAAAAATACTAAAGATCCTAGATTAATTAGAGATGGTATTAAAATCGGTGTTAATTATAGGAGAATGAGTAAACCTCCGGTAATAGGTAAAAATCCTTTACTTAGGACTAATACTGTAATTTATAATGATGTTCAAATTGGGGATGATTTTAAAACAGGACATAATGTTGTTATTCGTGACCATACTACAATTGGTGATGATGTATTAATTGGTACTAATACTGTTATCGAAGGTGATGTAATTATTGGTAACAATGTAAGTATTCAATCTAATGTTTACATACCAAGAAATAGTGTTATTGAAGATAATGTATTCATTGGCCCATGTACTTGTTTTACTAATGATCGTTATCCTGTAAGAGTAGAATTCTCTTTAAAAGGACCTATACTTAGAAAAGGTTGTTCTGTTGGTGGAAATTCAACTTTCTTATCTAATATTGAAGTTGGAGAAAGTGCTATTGTAGCTGCTGGTGCGGTTGTAACTCGTAGTGTACCTCCATATTACTTAGCTATTGGTACTCCAGCAAAAATTAAACCATTACCACAATCTTTAAGAGTTCCTAATATGATTTAGGTTCTCTAAATAGTAATATCTTTTAAAACTCCTTTTTTATTATTTTTACTATTTTTTATAATTATTTTATTTCTTTATCTATTTTTCATGATTATTTTATTTCTTTAACTATCTAATTTTTTTAGT
>JAKSUD010000091.1 GCA_024409185.1 archaeon | reverse complement strand
TAGCTACTTTCAAATGGTTAGATTCTAAACCAGGTTCTGTAGGTAAACCTTCTCCTGCATTTAATATTAAATTAGTTGATAATGATGAAGATCCTGTAGATATTGGTGATGAAGGTCAAATTGTCTTTGATTTATCTGAAGGAAGGCCTGTTGGACTATTTAAATCTTATTATAATATGGAAGAAGCTAATAAAGAATCTTTCCATCATAATAGTTATCACTGTGGTGATCAAGCATATTGTGATGAAGATGGTTATTACCACTTTGTCGGAAGAAACGATGATGTAATTAAAAGTTCTGGTTATCGTATTGGACCATATGAAGTAGAATCTGCACTTATTTCTCACCCTGCTGTTTTAGAATGTGCTGTTACTGCTTATCCTGATGATACTCGTGTAGAAATTGTTAAAGCTACTATTGTTTTAACAAAAGAATATGAACCAAGTGATGAACTCACTAAAGAGATTCAAAATCATGTTAAAAGAGCTACAGCTCCTTATAAATATCCTCGTATGGTTGTTTATGCAGATGATTTGCCTAAATCTTCAAGTGGTAAAATCCAAAGAAAAGTCATTCGTGAAAATGACTTAAGAGAATTAGGTCTTATTGATTAAATCCATAATAATTTTTTAATTGTGGGAATTAATCTTTTAATTAATTAAATTTATCAAATTATATTTATAAAATTATTTTATTTAAAAAAGTGTTATGATACTATGAGTGAAAATAAACCTTATCCTGTCATTAGTTCAAACAATTGTAAGGCATGTTTAAGATGTGTAAGTGCATGTAAACGTGATTGCCTTATTTTAGGTGAAGAAATTAATAATGGTGGTTATCAATTTGTAAAATATAGTGGTGACGGTTGTACTGGTTGTGGAGATTGTTATTACACATGTCCAGAACCTTTAGCTATTGAAGTTCATATTCCAAAAAGGAATAGAGCTAAGAAGAACTAAACGATTCAATCGATATAATGGAGAGATAATATGAGTGTTCAAATGGTAAAAGGAAATACTGCAGTTATTATTGGAGCATTATATGCAGGTTGTGATTGTTTCTTTGGTTATCCAATTACTCCTGCAAGTGAAATTTTACATGAAGCTTCTAAATACTTCCCTATGGTAGGACGTAAATTTATTCAAGCTGAAAGTGAAGAAGCTTCTGTTAATATGATTTATGGAGGAGCTTCAACTGGTCATAGAGTTATGAGTGCTTCTTCTGGACCTGGAATTAGTTTAATGCAAGAAGGATTTACTTTCTTAGCAGGTGCTGAATTACCTGCAGTTATTGTTGATGTAATGAGAGCAGGTCCTGGTCTTGGTAATATTGGTCCTGAACAAGGAGATTATAATCAAATTGTTAAAGGTGGAGGACACGGTAACTATAAAAATATTGTACTTGCACCTAATAGTGTTCAAGAAATGTGTGATTTAACTATGAAAGCATTTGAATTATCTAACAAATACAGAAATCCTGTAGTTGTTTTAGCAGATGCTGTTCTTGGACAAATGGCAGAACCTTTAAAATTCCCAGAGAAAGCTATTGAACCTGAAATAGATAATAGTTGGGCTGTAAGAGGAACTGAAGATACTATGGAAAATCTTGTTACCTCTATTTTCTTAGACTTTACTCAATTAGAAGAATTCAACTATGAAATTCAAGAAAAATATGCTAAAATTGAAGAAAATGAAGTTGATTTCGAAGAGTATATGGTTGAAGATGCAGATATCATTCTTGTTTCATATGGTACAAGTAGTAGATTATCTCGTTCTGCTGTAGATGTTGCAAGAGCTGAAGGTATTAAATTAGGTTTACTTAGACCAATTACATTATTCCCATTCCCTAAAGAAAGAATTGATGAATTATCTAAAGGTGGAGCTAAATTTGTTTCTGTTGAAATGAGTAATGGTCAATTAAGAGAAGATGTTAAAGCAGCTTCCCACCAAGATGATGTAGTTCTTGTAAATCGTATGGGTGGAAATGTAATTGAATTAAAAGATATCTTAGATAAGATTCATGAAATCTGTGAGGATGAATAGGGGCTGTTAAAATGAGTGAAAATAATCAAAATGAAAGAATAATTAAAAAAGCTAAATCTTTAAATGACAGCTTCCCAAGAAAAGGAAATGATATTTACAATACTCACTACTGTGCTGGTTGTGGGCATGGTATTTTACATAAATTAATTACAGAAGTTATGGATGAGCTTGAAATTCAAGATCGTTGTGTTATGATTTCTCCTGTAGGTTGTTCTGTATTTGCTTATTACTACTTTAATTGTGGTAATGTTCAAACTGCTCACGGTAGAGCTCCTGCAGTTGCTACTGGTATTTCAAGAGCAGAAGATAATGCTATTGTAATGAGTTACCAAGGAGATGGGGATTTAGCATCTATTGGATTAAACGAAACCTTACAAGCAGCTAACCGTGGAGAAAAAATAGCTGTTTTCTTCGTAAACAACACTGTTTATGGTATGACTGGTGGTCAAATGGCTCCAACTACATTAGTTGGTGAAAGAACAGTAACTTGTCAAAATGGTAGAGATCCAAATTATGCAGGTTATCCTTTACACATGTGTGAATTAATTGATAATTTAAAAGCACCTGTATTTATTGAAAGAGTTTCATTAGCTAATCCTAAATTAATTCGTAAAGCTAAAATAGCTGTTAAAAAAGCTTTAACTATTCAAAAAGAAGGTAAAGGTTATTCATTTATTGAAGTTTTATCACCTTGTCCAACTAATATTAGGAGAGATGTTAAAGGTGTTGAAGACTTTTTAATTAATGAAATGGGTAAAGAATTCCCAGTTAAAAGATTTAGAGATTTATCTTCTGAGAGAGAACCTGTTGAGCGTAATGTAAGTGATTTCTCTACTGAAACTTTAGATAAAGTCTTTGGTGTTGATAGATCTAAAGAAGTTGTTACTGATGAAGAAGACTTTGATGATTGTAGAATTAAAATTGTAGGATTCGGTGGTCAAGGTGTTCTTAGTACTGGTCTTACAGTTGCTCAAGCAGCTTGTAGTGAAGGTAGAGAAGTATCTTGGTATCCAAGTTATGGTCCTGAACAAAGAGGAGGGACTTCTAATTGTTCAGTACCTATTGCTTCTAAAACTATTGGTTCTCCTGTTGCTGAAGAATGTGATGTTTTAATAGCTATGAATAAACCATCTCTTGAAAAATATGCTCATGAAGTAGTTGAAAATGGTACTATTCTTTATGATTCTCAAGCAGGTAATTATACTGCAGATAATCTTGATGTAAAAGAAGGAGTACAAGTTATTTCTATTCCTGCAAGAGATATAGCTACTGAGATTGGTAATGCAAGAGCTATGAACACTGCTATTTTAGGCGCTTTAATGGAATTAGGTAAAGATAGTCCTATTTTATCTCAAGAAGCATTTAAAAATGGTATAAGAGAAACCTTTGCTGCTAAACCAAAACTTATTGATGTTAACATTGATGTTTTAGAAACTGGAGCAAAATGGTTAAGAGAAAATATTTAAATTAAAAAATATTTTAATAGCTAATTAAGCTATTTTTTATTTTTTAAATTAATTTTCTTTTTTATTTTTTTTATTTTATTTTTCATTATTTTTTAATATATTAAATTAATATTCTAAATTCAAGAAGGTATTATCATGAATTTTGATGCATTAGATGTTAAAAATCAATGTGTAGAATGGATTAGAACATTTTTTAAAGAAAATGGTCCTGATTGTAATGCTATTATTGGTATATCTGGAGGTAAAGATAGTGCTGTTGTAGCAGCTTTATGTGTTGAAGCTCTTGGTAAAGATAGAGTTATTGGTGTTTTAATGCCTAATGGTGAGCAAAAGGATATTGATGATGCTAAATTACTTGTTAAACATTTAGATATTAAACATTTTATTATTAATGTTGAAGATTCTGTAAATGGTATTTTAAATCAAATGAAAAAATCTAATATTGAAATTACAGAACAAACAATTATTAACTTACCTCCAAGAATTCGTATGTCTACATTATATGCAATTTCTCAAAGTCATAATGGTAGAGTTGCAAATAATTGTAATTTATCTGAAGATTGGGTAGGTTATTCTACAAGATATGGTGATAGTGTAGGTGACTTTTCACCACTTTCTAACCTTACTGTAACAGAAGTTAAAAAAATAGGTAGGGCTCTTAATTTACCTGCAACTTTGATTGATAAAGTACCGAATGATGGACTCTCTAATCAATCTGATGAAGAGAAGCTTGGATTTAGCTATGAAGTATTAGATAGATATATACGTGAAGGTGTAATTGAGGACATTTCAATCAAAAATAGAATTGATCAACTTCATAAAACAAATAAATTCAAATTAAAATTAATGCCAAGTTTTAATTTTGAATAAATTATAATTTAACTAAAACTTTTTTTTTTTTTTTTTTTTTTTTTTTTT
>JAKSUD010000090.1 GCA_024409185.1 archaeon | reverse complement strand
ATCCTACTAATCATTCAGGAATTCCTATGGAACATACTGGTAATCCATTAATTGCACTTTTATTTGCATTAATTATTTTACCAATTCTTAGAAGAAAATAAATTTAATTTTATTTTTCTTTTTTTATTATTTTTTAATTTTTTTAGGATGATAAATAATAATTTACCACTATTTTTTATTTTTATTCCATTTTTCAAATATCTTTATTTTTAGTATAATTTATTATTTTATTCAAAGATTTATAATTTAAGTAAAACTTTTATATATGGTTTTATAAAATTTTATATAATGATATAATTTTTAATAAATTATTTATTATTTTATGTTTTAGGTGTGTGTAATGAAATCTAATAAACTTTTAGTTATTTTAGCATCTTTTATTATTTTACTTTTGACACTTTCTGTTGTATCTGCAGGAGTTATAAACAATAATTCTGATTCTGTTATTAATGATGATTCTTCTATAAAAAAAGTTAATTCAGATACTGGTGTTAAGAAAGTTGATTCTGATAAATCTGATGTTAAAAAGATTAATTCTGTAGAGGATGATTCAAGTAAGAATATTAAAAATGAATCTTCTGATAAGAAAGATAAGAATAAAGATAAAGATTCTAATAATACTACAATTAAAGAAACTACATTAAAACTTAAAATGAGCGAATCTCAAGATTATATTAATGCTATATTAAAAGAAGATTCTCATGAGTTAGAAAATGAAGAAATTGAATTTTCTATTGAAAAAATGGTAAAAAAACTATTAAAATAATAAAAACTGATGAGAAAGGAGTTGCTCAATTAAATATTTCAGATTTTACTTCAGGTAACTATCATGTCACTGCTTTATTTAAAGGTAATGAAAATTATACTAATTCTTCTGATGATATTAAGTTTAATATATCTAAAATTTCAACTGAACTTTCTTTAAGTAAATCTAACAAAGTTGTTTATGCTAAATTATTAGATAACTCTTCAAATCCAATTTCTAATAAACCTGTTCTATTTATTGTTGAAAATAGTAATGGTGATATTATAAAGGATAAAACAGTTTCTACTAATAGTGAAGGTATAGCTAGTATAGACATATCTGGTTTATCTGAAGGCAAATATGTTATTAAAGCTATTTTTAAAGGAGATAGTGAATTTGATAGAGCATATTCTAATACTATCACATTTGAATTTAATAAAATAGATACTTATATTAAAGTTATTCCTGATGTTATTTCTAATAAGTTTTTTTCTGCAATATTATTTGATAATAATGGTAAACCTCTTGCAAATAAAGTTTTAACTTTTACAGTAACTAAATATGGTCAAACAATTTTGAGTAAATCTGTTGAAACTAATCAAAATGGTTTTGCTATTATCAGTTTAGATGGTATTAATATTACAGATGCTTTTGTTTCTGTTTCATTTTCAGGAGATAATGAATATAAAAGTTCTTCAAATGGTTTTGGTTTTGAATCTTTAGAAGGATCAAATTTAAATGCTACTGTTGGAAATTCTTCTTTAAATGCTACTGATGGAGGATTATTAGCTTATTTAAGTGGTTTATTCGGTGGGATATTTTCTTATTTGGATGGAGCAGTTAATGGAGCATTAAGTGGATTAATGGCTTATTTAAATGATTTATTTAATGGAATTTCTACATTTATAAATAATTTAATTTCTAAAATCATATCTTTAATTAGTGGTATAATAAATAAAATAATTGCATTTATAAAGGGTTTAATTGGAGGTATTTTATCATTTTTAATTAATTTACTTCAAAATATACTTAAATTTATTGGAGATTTGTTTAATATAGATTTAAGTGGTTTAATAAATAATATTGGTGCTCTTATTAATATTATTTCAATAATTGCTTTAGTAATTGTTGTAATATTAGTTGTAGTTGTTTTATATGTTTTCCGTAAACTTGGATAATATTTAAATTTATTTAGAAGATTATTTTTTCTTCTATTTTTTTATTTTTAGCTATTTTTAATTAATTTTATTTTTTCTTTCTCTTTTTTTAGTTATTTTTTATTTTTAGCTATTTTAATTATTTTAGTTTTAATTTTATATTTATACAAATTTTTAAATCATATTTATATAATATTAAACACAAAAATTTATTTAATGAATAAAAAAACTCGTGGTTTATTAATAGGAAGAATGCAACCTGTTCATAATGGACATATTCAAATCATTAAAAAGACTCTTGAGAGTGTAGATGAGATTATTATTGGTGTTGGAAGTGCACAATTATCTCACACAACTAAAGATCCATTTACTGCAGGTGAGCGTATTATGATGCTTAATCAATCTTTAGTAGATGAAGGAATAGATAATGGTGAATTTTACATTATTCCTATGGAAGATATTAATATGAATGCTATTTGGGTTGCTCATGTTAAATCATTAACTCCTCCATTTTCTAAAGTTTATAGTGGAAATCCTTTAGTTCAAAGATTATTTTATGAAGAAGGTTATGAAGTATATGCTCCTCCTTTATTTAATAGAGAAGAATTATCTGGAACTGAAGTTAGAAATCGTATGATTAATGATAGAAATTGGAAATCTCTTGTTCCTAAAGCTACTGCTGAGATTATTGAAGAAATAAATGGTATAGAAAGAATTCAACATCTTTCTAAAAAAGAAATCAGTGAAAAATAGTTTTTTATTAGATGATATGTTTCAATGAGTATAAAGAGATAAACTAGATTTTTTTTAGTTTTAATTATTTTCTTTTTAATTAAGAAAATAAAGTTTGTTTTAACAATACTTGCTATTTTAGTCATTTTTTATATGTTATATCATTTTATTATTCCTTCAATTCAAGCAGGAGGAATTCAAAGTATTTTTGATGTTATTTCATTAACTTATTTCTGTATTTAGTTTTTTTTAATTTATATTTAGTTTTTAAAGGTGTGTTTATGTATACTTTTATAGCTTGTGTTGTATTTTTAGTTGTAGGATATTTTATTTATGGAAAAATTGTAGAAAAAGTTTTTGGCATTGATGGATCTGTTGAAACTCCTGCTACTAAATATAATGATGGTGAAGATTATATTCCAATGAGTAAGGTTAAATTATTTTTCTCACGTTATATTAATATTGCAGGTTTAGGACCTATATTTGGAGCTATTCAAGGTGCTTTATTTGGACCTTCTGCATTTTTATGGATTATTTTAGGTACTATTTTTGCTGGTGCTGTCCATGATTTCTGTTCAGGTTTTTTATCTGTTAGACAAGATGGTTTATCAATTCCAGGAATTATTGGTAAATATTTAAGTAGTAAAGTTCGCCATCTTTTAACTATTTTAATAGTTGTTACAGCAGTTCTTGTTGTTGCTACATTTACAAAAGGAGCTGCAACATTACTTGCTTCTTTAACTAGTATTAATGGATTTATGTGGATAGTAATAATCTTTATTTATTTCTTTATAGCTATTATTTTACCTGTAAATAAGCTTGTTGGTAAGATTTATCCTATTTTTGGATTATTCTTTATTCTTATTACATTTTTATTACTTGGTGGATTAATTGGTTCTCCAACTTATACAATTCCAGAATTAACTACTAAAGGATTATATTATACTCCATTCCCATTATTCCCATTCTTATTTGTTACAATTACTTGTGGGGCTATTTCTGGTTATCATTCAACTCAATCTCCACTTATTGCAAGATATGTTAAAGATGAAAAAGATATGAAGCCAGTATTTTATGGTGCAATGGTTCTTGAAGGATTTACTGCATTAGTTTGGGCAGCTATTGCTATGGCATTTTTCAAAGGAAATCCACAATTAGCTTTATTCTTAGGACGTACTCCAGCTATTGCTGTTAAAGAATTTTCCTATGTTTTCTTAGGTCAAATTGGTTTAATTTTAACTGTTCTTTGTGTTGCTTTCTGTCCAATTATTACAGGAGACACTATTTTACGTGGTGCAAGATTAGCTATTCTTGATGAATTTGGAGTATCTGGTGATCAATTAATTTCAAGATTAAAAATAATCACTCCGCTTCTTGTAATAGCATTTGTATTAACTTTTGTAGATTTCTCAATAATGTGGACATTTTTCGCTTGGGCTCAAATTTCAATAGCTAGTTTAATTTTATGGACTTCTACAGTTTATTTAATTAAAAGAAAAAGAAAATATGTTCTTACACTCCTACCAGCTATGTTTTGTTCAGTAGTATCTGTTGCCTATATACTGCAAGCTCCTGGAGGGCTTTATATTGAGCCAATAATAGCTAATACTATTGCTGTAATTGTTACAATAGTTCTTACAGCAATTTTTATGAAAAAATTCAAATTTAATAAGTTTCTAGTTCCTAATCTTTATTATTTTTATTTTTTTTAGTTTTTATTTAGTTTTTTAGCTTTTTTCTTAGCTATTTTAATTTTTTATTTATTTTTTAACTTTTATTATCCTTAAATTCCTATTTTATTATCTATTTTTTAGTAAA
>JAKSUD010000009.1 GCA_024409185.1 archaeon | reverse complement strand
TATTTGATTTTTAAAGAGATATTCATAGTATAAGGTGGTATAATGGATAAAGATGTAATAGATATAGACTATGAAGTGATTGATAAAAAAGAAATTGAAGATACTGGTGATGAGAATAATGCTCAAAATTCACAAAATTATGAGTCTCAGCAATCTAATACTCATTATTACAGTTCAACTACTATATCAGATTCTGCATGTTTAATTATTCCTTTAATTGTATTTGCTTTAATAATCATTTTCTTAATGGTATTTATGTAAATGATTAAAATATTAATCAAAAAGCAGTAATTTTAGTTGAATAAGATTATTTAATGAACTTTTATAATTCTTTTAGTTGAATAAGAATATGGGTTGATTTAATGAACTTTCATAATTTAAAAAAGATTTCCTTTGAGAGAAATGATAAAAATTTTAGAATATTTAATATTTTTATCTTCATTATTTCACTTTTTCTTTATTTTTTAAAAAATCTTTTATTCAAATCTCCAAATTGGTTTTTTGCTTTTTATTTTTCAGATTTATTAGCAAGTATTGTTTTATTTAGTTTTTTAAATGCACTTTATCCTGTTAAATTAACTAATATTTATTTATTATTGTTTATTACAGCTATTGCATCATTTGTGTGGGAATATATTGCTTTATTTATTAAAAATGGAGCAGTTTTTGATTTAAATGATGTAGTGTGTTATTTTATATCCTGTTTAATTTATATTGTTCTAATTAAAATTTATAGTTATTTTTTAAATAAATCTTTAATAAAATCTTAATAAAATCTTAATAGTTTTGGTGTTTTTATGACTGATATTTTTCTTAATTTTACAGTTTCAGATGCTTATTTAAACCATTCCACTATTGTTGCTGAAACTTATCTAAGGGAAGATTCTATACTTTTAGAAAAGAAACATGTTATTTCTCGTAAAAAAATAGCTAATGAATTAATTAAGTTTGATGATTTTTTAGAAGTTAATTTATTAAAATCTAAAAAAAATTCTTTGGATTTAACTATTTTTATTAAATATAATGATGGAGTAATTTATCTTAAAAGTAGTGATAGTTTTGCTACTAAATGGTTCTTTGATAATTTAATTTCTAATTTAAAAGAGTATAATGATTTTAAAAATTCTGCAGAAAAAACTAAAGAATTTAATGATTTTTTAGAAAAGTTAAATAAACCATTATCTAAAGAAGAGCAAAATTCTCTTAAAAAGAAAAATAAATTTTATAATCATTGTCTTAATGAAGAGCGATGATTATGTGCTATTTTTTTATCTATTTTTTATTTTTATTTTAACATTTTTTACTTATTTTTTATTAGTATCGATACTTTAAAATACTATGTAATTTAAATATATAATTATTATGTAACTTTAGATTATTCTATGTAAATTTTACTTTTATTAATTTATGCAGAATATGTTTTTGATTTTTAATTATTTTATTAAGTTACAATATGAATATACAATGAATTAGAAAATGGTGATTTAATGGTGAATGAAGCAAAATTAGCTTTAGAAGATGGCACTATACTTAAGGGTAAATCCTTTGGTTTTGAAACTACTGCAGTTGGTGAGCTTGCTTTTACAACTGCTATGTCTGGTTATGTTGAATCTTTAACTAACCCTTCTTTTAAAGGACATATTTTAATGTCTAATTATCCTTTAGAAGGTAATTATGGAGTTAGTGAAGAATGGTATCAATCTGATAAAATCCAAGCTGAGGCATATGTTGCACGTGAAATCTGTACTCAAGTCTCTAACTGGGGTTTTAAAAAGACTTTAGATGAATTTTTAAATGAATTTGAAGTTCCAGGAATTATGGATATTGATACAAGATTTTTAACTTTAAAACTTCGTGAAGAAGGTGCTTTAAAATGTGCAGTTTCAACTGAAGAAATTAGTGATGAAGATCTTCTTGGGAAAGTAGCTAATCAAAAAGATATTATTGACTTAGATTTAGTTCCTTTAGTATCTACAGATGGAGTTAAAACCTTTGGTGATTTTAATAAAACTGTAGCTATTATTGATTGTGGTGTTAAAAAAAGTGTTATAGATAATTTCCTTGAAAATGAAATTAATGTTGCTTTGTTCCCTTACAATGCTTCTTATCAAGATATTCTTGATTATGGTGTAGATGGTCTTATGGTTTCTGATGGTCCTGGAAACCCTGAAAGATTAACTGAAACTGTAGCTAATATTGAACAATTACTTAATAAATTCCCAGTATTTGGAGTTTCATTAGGTAATGAATTAATTGCTAAAACTTTCGGTGCTACTACTTCTAAAATGAAATTGGGTCATAGAGGTGCTAACCAACCAGTAAAAGATTTAGTCACTGGTCAAGTTCTTATTACTACTCAAAACCATGGTTTTGTTGTAGATAAAGATTCTTTAAATGGCACTGATTTAGAATTAACTCAAATTAACCTTAATGATGGTACTTCTGAAGGATTTAAACATAAAGAATTACCTTTAAGAACTGTTCAATTTGAACCAAGTGCTGCTGATGGTTTCTTTGATGAATTTATTCAGTTAATTAAAGATTATTAATTAATTTTAAGTTTAAATTAATTAAATTGTATTCATTGTATATTATTAACAAATTATTAGAATTATTAAGTTTTAACACTTAAGTGTTTTTATGATTATAAAAAGTTATTAAAATTAAAATACTATTAAAAATTTAAAATAAATATTAATTGGGGATTTTCGATGCCTGTTGATGAGGATATTAAAAAAGTACTTATAATTGGTTCTGGACCTATTCAAATTGGTCAAGCTGCAGAGTTTGATTACTCTGGATCTCAAGCTTGTAAATCATTAAGAGAAGAAGGAATAGAAACTGTTCTTGTTAATAGTAACCCTGCTACTATTCAAACTGATATGGATATGGCAGATACTGTTTATACAGAACCTTTAACTCCAGAATTAGTTGCTCAAATTATTGAAAAAGAAAATATTGATTCTATTTTACCAACTATGGGGGGACAAACTGGTTTAAATATTGCTACTGAACTTGGTAAATTAGGTCTTTTAGATGGAATTAAAGTTCTTGGTTCTGATGTTCAAACTATTGCTGATGTAGAAGACAGAGACCTTTTTGCTAATTTTATGGATAGACTTAATGAACCTATTCCAAAATGTCAAGCTGTTGAATCAATTGATGAAGCTTTAGAAGCTGTTGAAGAAATTGGTTATCCAGTTATTGTCAGACCAGCATTTACCTTAGGAGGTACTGGTGGTGGAGTAGCTCATAATAAAGAAGAATTAATTGAAATTGCTACCCATGGTCTTGATATGAGTTTCATTAATCAAGTTTTAATTGATGAATCTGTTCTCGGTTGGAAAGAAATTGAATACGAAGTTATGAGAGATAAAAACGATACTTGTATTATTGTATGTAATATGGAAAACATTGATGCAATGGGTATTCATACAGGAGAAAGTATGGTTGTAGCTCCAATTCAAAACTTAGATGATAAAACAACTGCTCGTCTTAAAGAAGCATCTATTAAAATTATTAAAGCTTTAGGAATTTGTGGTGGATGTAATATTCAATTTGCACTTAATCCTGAAACTAATGAATATAAAATTATTGAAGTTAATCCTCGTGTAAGTAGAAGTAGTGCACTTGCATCTAAAGCTACTGGTTACCCAATTGCTAAAATATCCTCAAAAGTCGCACTTGGTTTAACTTTAGATGAAATTAAAAATGATATTACTAAAGAAACCCCTGCTTCATTTGAACCATCCATTGATTATATTGTTGTAAAAATCCCAAGATGGCCATTTGATAAATTCAAAGGAATCGACACTAAAATTGGTGTTCAAATGAAAGCTACTGGTGAAGTAATGGCTATTGGTAGAACTTTTGAAGAAGCTATTCAAAAAGCTATTCGTTCATTAGATATTGGTTTACATGGTTTTGAATATTATGATTATACTGAAGATGATTTGATTAATCCTACAGATGAAAGATTATTCCAATTATACTCTGCATTAAAAGATGGAATGTCTGTTCCTGAATTATTCAAATTAGCTAATATTGATGAATTCTTCTTATACAAAATTAAAAATATTGTTGATTTTGAAGAAAAAATCACTAAAGAATCTATTCAAGATAAAGACTTCTTACTTGAAGCTAAAAAATTAGGATTCTCTAACTTTACTATTGCAAAAATAGCTGGTTTAGAAGAAGAGGATGTAAAAGTATTACTTGATAAATTCGATATCAAACCTTCTTATAAGAAAGTAGATACTTGTGCTGGTGAATTTGAAGCTAAAGAATCTTATTATTACAGTACTTATGATGAACATAATGAAATTGTTAATTCTGAAAATAAAAAGATTTTAATTATAGGTGCAGGACCTATTAGAATTGGTCAAGGTATTGAATTTGATTACTGTTGTGTACATTCAAGTTTAGCTTTAAAAGAAGCTGGAATTGAAACTATTCTTGTAAATAACAACCCTGAAACTGTAAGTACTGATTATGATGTTTCTGATCAATTATTCTTTGAACCATTAACTTTTGAAGATGTAATGGGAATTATTGAACAAGAAGATATTGAAGGAGTAATTGTCCAATTTGGTGGTCAAACTTCTATTAACTTATCTGTACCTCTTGCAAAAGCAGGTGTTAAAATTTTAGGTACTCCTTATGAAAGTATTGACAGAGTTGAAGATAGAGAAAGATTTACTCAAGTATTGAATGAATTAAATATTCGTCAAGCTCCTTATGGATTAGCTAATTCCTTTGAAGAAGCTAAAGAAGCTGCTGAAAATATTGGTTTCCCAGTTCTTGTACGTCCTTCCTATGTTATTGGTGGAAGAGCTATGGAAATAGTTTATGATTTAGATGAACTTGAGGAATATATGAAAGAAGCAGTAAAAGTTTCTCCTGAACATCCTATTCTCGTTGATAAATTCTTAGAAGATGCTGTAGAATTAGATGTGGATGTTCTTGCTGATGGAGAAGATGTTTTCATAGCTGGAATCATGGAACATATTGAAGAAGCTGGTGTTCACTCTGGTGACTCTGCTTGTGTAATTCCACCGCAAACTATTCCTGAACATTTACTTGAAGTTATTAGAAATCATACTAAAAAATTAGCTTTAGAATTAGATGTCACTGGTTTAATGAACATTCAATATGCAGTAAAATTAGATGAAGAACAAGTTTATATTATTGAAGCTAACCCAAGAGCAAGTAGAACTGTACCATTTGTAAGTAAAGCTATTGGTATTCCTCTTGCTAAAGTAGCTACTTCTTTAATGATGGGTAAAAAACTTAAAGACTTTGGTTTAACTAAAGAAATTAAAATTAACCATGTTGCTGTTAAAGAATCTGTTTTCCCATTCTTAAAATTACCTGAAGCTGACACAGTTTTAGGTCCTGAAATGAAATCTACTGGGGAAAGTATTGGTATAGATGAAAACTTTGGTCTTGCATTCTATAAATCTCAATTATCTGCAGGTATGGATTTACCTAAAGAAGGTAAAGTATTCATTACTGTAAGAGATCAAGATAAAAAGAAAATCCAACCTATTGCTGAGAAAATCCATGAATTAGGATTTGATATTGTAGCTACTCGTGGTACTGCAAATTCTATTTTAGGTGTACCTGTAGAAAGAGTTAAAAAAGTATCTCAAGGAACTCCTAATATTAAAGAAGCTATTTTAAATAATGAAATTGATTTGATTATTAATACTCCTTCTGGAAAACAAGCTTCTGAAGATGGTTATGAAATCAGACGTTTAGCTATTGAGCTTGGAATTCCTTATGTAACTACCTTAGCAGGTGCAAGAGCTGCATTAAATGCAATTCAAGCTATTAAAGAAAATGAAATTGGTGTAAAATCATTAAATGATTATATAGATGATATTTAAATTATCTTTTAATCATTAAATTTATTTTACATTTCTATTTTTTTATTTTTTTTAAACTATTTTATCTTTTTTGTTTCTGTTTTTATTTTTTATTCTATTTTTTCTGTTTTTATTTTTTTATTTTATTTTTAACTATTTTAAACCTTATCCTTTTATTAAATAGTAATGATATAAATAAATATTATTGTTAAAATTTATATGGGTGAAATCTTGCAATACAAAATTAATAATGCAATTATTAAAAAGAATCAAAATACTGGTGAATTTGCTTTAATTGATCCTGAAGGAACTTTTTCAGGTGAAGATACATTAATGGTTATTAATAGTGAAGATTTGATTACTATTCAATTACTCGTTAATGCAATCTTAAAAAATGATTTTAAAGCTTGGAGAGCTATTGATTGGAATCAAAAAGATAATTTTAAAACTTTACTTGTTAAATTAGGTTATAGTAGAAAAGATATAGCAAAAATGCTTCAAGAAATTTAATTTTATATTTTTTATTATTTTTTCTTTTTTTATTGGGTTATTTTTAACAATTGTTATATTATATTTTAAAAAATAAATTAGAACATCTATTAATAGATTACAAATTTATATTTTGTAATTCTATTAAAAAATATTCTAATATGTAAATTATAATTGGTTAATATCTTCTTCAGTTAATATGTTTGCATTTTCTTTAGATAATGCTTTAATACCTTCTTCATAATCTTCTATTTTAATAACTACAATAGCTTCATCAGTTTTAGAACTTACAAATGCATAAATATATTCAACATTAATATTAGCATTTTCAAATATTTCAAGAGTTGAGTTTAATCCATCAGGTTCATCTTTTACTCCAACAACTAAAACTTCTGTTTCTTTTACAATGAAATTTTCTGCTTTTAAAACTTCTTTTGTTTTTTCATTGTCAGATACAATTAATCTTAAAATTCCATATTTAGTATTATCTGCAAGTGAAAGAGCTCTTATATTTATTCCTTCTTTTGAAATGGCATTCACTGCTTTTTTGATTCTTCCTTCTTTATTTTCAATAAATACAGAAATTTGTTTTACTGTCATAGTTTCCCTCCTTTTATGATATTATTAATTTCCTAGTTTATAATTCTAAATTTTTAGTTTTAAATTTTTAATTTCAAATTTATAATTTAATTTATTTAATCAAAGTTTCTCTCATCAATTACTCTAATAGCTTTTCCTTCACTTCTTGGTAAAGATTCTGGTTCTACAAGTGAAATGTTTACTCGTATA
Organism: archaeon; assembly: GCA_024409185.1. Taxonomy (GTDB): domain Archaea; phylum Methanobacteriota; class Methanobacteria; order Methanobacteriales; family Methanobacteriaceae; genus Methanobrevibacter. The sequence continues at coordinate 4,906 of JAKSUD010000009.1, read as the reverse complement.
CCAATAGTATTTTGGATTTTATGAGCTATTTTAGCTTCAAGAGCATCTAATCCTCTCATTTCATCTGTGAATAATTCTGGAGAGGTTTCAACTTTAATTTCAATAACATCTAAGTGTTTTGGTCTTGTAATATGGATTTGGTAATTAGCTGTTAAACCATTAATACTAAGTAATGCAGTTTCGATTTGTGATGGGAAGAACATTACACCTTTAACTTTCAACATATCATCAGTTCTTCCTGTAACTCTATCAATTCTTGCAGTAGTTCTTCCACAAGGACATTTATCTTTTCTAAGGGCAGTTACATCTTTTGTTCTAAATCTAATAATTGGCATTCCTTCTTTTGTTAAAGTAGTTAATACTAATTCTCCTTTAACACCCTCTCCTAAAACTTCTTCTGTTTTTGGGTCAATAATTTCTGGGTAAAAATGATCATCTTGAATATGTTGTCCATTACGTTCAATACATTCTGCAGCTACTCCAGGGCCCATTATTTCAGTTAATCCATAAATATTATGAGCAGTGATTCCTAATTTTTCTTCAAGTTCAGACCTCATAGCTTCAGTCCACATTTCTGCCCCAAAGATACCTGCTTTTAAACTAATTTCTTCTGGTTTAACTCCTTTTTTCTCAAGAGATTCTGCAAGATATAATGCATATGAAGGAGTACAAGTAAGAATATCACTTTGGAAATCTTCCATCATTTTTAATTGTCTTTCTGTATTTCCTGAAGACATTGGAATTACAGTAGCTCCAAGAGTTTTTGCTCCATGATCAATACCAAATCCTCCTGTAAATAAACCATATCCATAAGAGTTTTGTATTTTAGATTTACTACTTCCTCCTGCCATTACAATAGCTCTTGCTGCACATTCTCCCCAAATGTCTAAATCTTTTTTAGTATATCCACTAACTACTGGAGTACCAGTAGTTCCTGAAGTACTATGAATTTCTATAATTTCTTCATCAGGAACTGCAAATAATCCAAAAGGATAAGCTTTTCTTAAATCATCTTTAGTTGTAAATGGTATTTTACTTACATCTTCTAAAGTTTGTAAATCTTCTACTTTAAATCCTGCTTTATCGAATTTTTCTGTGTAAAATGGAACTTTTTCATAAGCTTTTTTAACTACTTCTTTAAGTAAAGCAAGTTGTAATTCCTCTTTTTCTTCTCTACTCATACATTCTGCATTTTTATTCCAAATCATTTTATCTCCTCTAAGAAGAGTAATTAATATTATAAGATAAGTATTATTTTGATAATTCTCTTTATATTCGTTAAATTCTGTTTATCATAATTTATTAATATTTAAATTTATTTTTTTATAAACTATTTTAATGTTTATTTTTTTTAATTAATATAATTTAGATTTAAGATATAATTAATGTTAAATATTAATTTTATTATGATTATTTAGAGGTTTTTAGATGAATTATTTTATATTGGCTGCGGTTTTCGTTGTTTATTTTGTTTTAGTAGCTTATGTAGGATACCGTGCTTGGAAAAGTACTCAATCCACTGAGGACTTCTTAGTTGCTGGGAGATCAACTCACCCTTATGTTATGGCATTAAGTTATGGTGCTACTTTTATCTCCACGGCTGCTATTGTAGGTTTTGGTGGAGTTGCCGCTACATATGGTATGGGAATATTATGGTTAGCATTTTTAAATATTCTCGTAGGTATGTTCATAGCATTCGTATTCTTTGGTAAAAGAACTCGTCGTATGGGAGTTAATTTTGATACTTTAACTTTCCCTGAGTTCCTTGGTCGTAGATTTGATAGTAAATTTATTCAGTACTTTAGTGGTGGATTAATTTTCTGTGCAATGCCTATTTATGCTTCTGTAGTTCTTATTGGAGCTGCACGTTTCATGGAATCATCATTACTTATTAACTTTAATGTTGCTCTTTTAATACTTGCTGTTGTTGTTTGTGCTTATGTATTCTTTGGAGGTATTAAAGGAGTTATGTACACTGATGCATTACAAGGAACTATCATGTTTTTAGGTATGGTTTTCTTACTTGTATTTGTTTATTGGACTTTAGGTGGAGTTACTGAATCTCATTTAGCTTTAACTAATCTTGCATCTCATTATCCTGCAAGTCTTGCTGCTGATGGAGGTACTGGTTGGACTTCATTCCTTGCATTTAATAGTACAATGTGGTGGAGTCTTGTTTCTACTATGATGTTAGGAGTAGGTATAGGTGCATTATCACAACCTCAATTAGCTGTTAGATTCATGACTGTTAAATCTGATAGAGAACTTAATAGGTCTCTTTTAATTGGTGCTTTATTTATTGGAGTTATCACTGGTTCTGCATATATTGTAGGTGCTTTATCTAATGTTTACTTCTTTAATAACTTTGGTAAAGTAGCTATTGATTTTGTTGGTGGAAATATTGATTCAATTATTCCTACATTTATTTCATTAGCATTACCTGAATGGTTTGTATATATTTTCTTACTCTCTTTACTTGCAGCAGCGATGTCTACTTTAAGTGCTCAACTTCATACTCAAGGTACTTCATTAGGGCATGATATTGTTGAAGCAATTAAAACTAGAAAAGAATCTGCTTTAGAAGCAGCTAAGAATGAATCTTCTAATAAGAATAAATCTTCTGTACCTATTACAAAAATTGGTATTTTAATTGGAGTTATTTTAGCAGTTGTTTTAGGTTTAATTTTACCTGGAAGTATTGTTGCTCTTGGAACATCTTTATTTATGGGAATTTGTGCAGCAGCATTTTTACCTGTTTATACAGCTGCTTTGTTCTGGAAGAGAACTACAAAAGCAGGAACTATTGGCGGAATTCTCTCTGGAACTATTGTAAGTTTATTCTTACTTTTATTCATTTACAAGAAAACTGCTGTTGGACTTGGAATCTGTCAATTCTTAACTGGTAAAGCAATGTTAATCCCAACAATGCCATGGTGTTCTATGGATGTAATGTTAGTAGCAGTTCCTATTTCTGCTATTGTTACTATTGTTGTAAGTTTACTTACTAAACCAATGGAAAAAGAATTTGTAGATTTTGCATTTAAAGGAATAAATGATTACAAAGATTAGGTGATGATTATGTTTATTGGTATTGAAGACCCGTGGGTGTTAGGAGGTTATCTTCTTTTATGGATATCTACAATTCTTTGTATTATTTATGGTGCAATTAATTGGAATAAAGGAGATTAATTATCTCTCTTTATTTTTATTTTTAGTTCATGATTAGATTTAAATTATTAAATATTTTAAATTTTATTATTTTATATTTTATTTAAATTATGGGATGTTAAAATGAGAATAGCTAAAGAATTAATTGGTAAAGAGGTTATGAATTCAGAGGCAAGTCTTGTTGGTAAAGTTATTGACATTGATTTAGAATTTGTAGATAATGAAGTTAATAATCTTTCTTTAATTGTATCTAAAAAAGGAATTCAAGAAACTTTAAATATTAAAAAAGGAGAACTTGTTATTCCTTGGGATTTTGTTAAAAAAATTGGTGATAAATTAATATTAGATTATAATTTTGAAGGAAATGTTAAATCTTCTAAAGTTAAATCTTCGGATGATATTAATGATAATTTTGGCAATGTTGAGGATGTTGATGTTGAAGAAGAAGAACTTGATGAGTTAAGAAGTCGGGTGTGAATTTAATAATTAAATCAAGTGAATATATTGGAGATATTTAATGTCTAAAGAGTTTTTAATTAAAATTTTAAAAGAAAATCATGTTTTTGAGCAAGGAGATTTTACTTTAGCTTCAGGTAAAAAAAGTAATTATTATGTAAATATGAAAAAAGCTATCACTAATCCTGAAATTTTATCAACAATAGCTAAATTAATCACTGAAAAAATTGAAAATGATGGAATCGATAAAGTTGCAGGCCCAGCTCTTGGTGCGGTTCCAATTGCAACTGCAGTTTCTTTAGAATCTGAAATTCCTCTTTTAATGATTAGAAAAGAAAAGAAAGGATATGGTACTTCTAAATTAATTGAAGGAGAACTTAATCAAGATGATAATGTTATTGTTGTTGAAGATGTAACAACTACTGGAGGATCTCTTCTTAAAGCTATTAAAGCTATTCAAAACAACGGAGGAATTGTAAAAAGAGCTTTTGTTGTAGTGGATAGAGAAGAAGGTGCTTTAGAATCCTTTGAATCTGAAGGAGTTAAATTAGAACCTTTAATTTCAGTTAGCGAATTCTTTGAATGATTGCTCATTTTCTTTATTTTTTCTTTTTTTATTTTTTTATTCTATTTTTTTTAATCAATTTTATTTTTTTAAGATTTTGTTTTTAGTTTCTTTTTTTTTTTTAATTAATTTTATTTTTTTAAGATTTTATTTTTAGTTTCTTTTTTTAGTTAATTTTAATTTACAAAACTATATTAATTCTAAATTTAAATATTAAACTATGAATAATCTTTATTATATTTTAGATGCATCTGCTTTTATTAATGGTTTTGAACCACTTAATTCCTTTAATTTCACTGTTTCTGAAATCACAGAGGAAGTTAAAGATTTATCTTCTAAATTAAGATTTGATCAAGCTATTGAAGAAGGTAAAATTATTATTAAAAATCCAGATAATCAGTTTATTAAAGAGTTAGATGAAATTATCTCAAAATCTGGAGATAGTTTACGATTATCTGGGCCTGATAAAAAGTTGCTTGCTTTAGCTTTAGAAATTTATTCATCTCATAAAAATATTAAAGTTTTAACTGATGATTATTCTATGCAGAATGTTTTAAAAATTTTAAATATTCCTTTTGAAAGTATTATAACTGAAGGAATTAAAGGAGTTTACAATTGGAAAAAGGTTTGTGAAGGATGTAAAAAAGAATACGATGAAAATTATCCTTTTGAAGATTGTGAGATATGTGGGTCTAAAATATTTAAGAAGAGAATTAA
>JAKSUD010000089.1 GCA_024409185.1 archaeon | reverse complement strand
ATTCTATAAATATTATTATAAATCTTAATTTATAATTTTTTATTAAACTTATTAATTTACTCTATTTTCAATAAGCTAAAATATTCATTAAAAATGGAATAAAAAATAGAATTAATTAAATTGAAAATAGCTATTATAATTCTTATGGTGAAATGATGAAACATTGGATTGAAAGAATCGCTGATGATTTAAGTGAAAGAGATGTTGAAAAACATGTCATTGCAAGTGGTACATCTATATCAGGTTCTATCCATATTGGAAATTCTTGTGATGTATTCATTGCAAATGCAGTAGGAAAAGCATTACGTAAATTAGGAAAAAATGCTGAAACTATTTGGATTGCAGATGACCACGACCCTCTTAGAAAAGTACCTTTCCCATTACCTGAAAGTTATGATAAATATCTTGGAATGCCTTATTCTACCATTCCATGTCCAGAAGGATGTTGTGCAAACTTTGTAGAACATTTTGAAAAACCATTATTTAAAGTAATGGATGATTATGGTATTGAAATTACCCATAAATCTGGATTTGAAATGTACAAAGAAGGTGTTTATGATGAATCTATTAGAATAGCTCTCGATAAAAGTGCTGAAATTAAAGCTATTCTTGATGAATACAGAAGAGAACCATTACCTGACTACTGGTTACCTTACAACCCCATCTGTCAAGAATGTGGAAGAGTAAACACTACCGAAGCATATGATTATGATGGAGACATTGTAAAATACAGATGTGAATGTGGTCACGAGGGTGAAGTTGATATTAAAGATGGAAATGGAAAACTCACTTGGAGAGTAGAATGGGCTGCAAGATGGGCAATCTTCGGAACTACTTGTGAACCATTTGGAAAAGACCATGCTGCAAGTGGTGGATCTTATGATGTAGGTAAAGTAATTTCTGAAGAAATTTACAACTGGCCTGCACCTTATCCAGTACCATATGAATGGATTACTCTTGATGGTGAAGCTATGAGTAAATCTCATGGTGTATTCTTTACTCCTGAACAATGGTTAGAAATTGGACCTGCAGAAAGTCTTAACTACTACTTATTCAGAAGTAAACCAATGAAATCTAAAGATTTCTCACCTAAAATGCCTTTCTTAGACTTTATGGATCAATTTGATAAAGTAGAAAAAGTATTCTATGGTGAAGAAGAAGCACCATCTGAAAAAGAAGGTAGAAAATGGAAGAAAATTTACGAAATGGCACAAATCAATGAAGATGCACCATTACCATTTAGACCTCCTTACAGATTCTTAGTTAATGCTTACCAAATTGCTGGAGATGACTTAGAAAAAATCTTTGACATCTTAAAACGTAATTCTCAATTAACTAAAAGCTTTGAAAATAAAGAGTTTGCAGATTTAACCGAATTAGAGCTTAAACAATACAGAGAAAGAGTAGATAATGTAGCTACTTGGTTAGAAAAATATGCTCCTAAATTTGTTAAATTCCAAGTTCAAAAGAAAAGTGTACCTAAATTACCACTTACTGATGAACAAACTGCATTCTTAAAAGACTTAGCTGACTTAATGGAAGAAAAAGAATTCAATAAAGCTGAAGATTTACATGATGAAATGTATTTAGTTTTAGAAGCTCATGGATTAAAACCACAAAAAGCTTTCCAAGCTATTTATAAAATGATTCTTGGTCAAAAACAAGGTCCAAGAGCAGCTTCATTCTTACTTTCATTAGATAAAGACTTTGTTGTTAAAAGATTAAGACAAGAAGCTTAACCCACTTTTTGTCATCGCCTTCGGCGATGATAAAACCTGGACTAAAAAATTTTCTTATTGGCTTTTTTAATGCCAATACTATTTTTATTTTTTATTTTTTCACAATTAAATTCATTCAATAACAGTGAGTTTAACAGCACTACAATAATATAGTAATAAAAAATAGTAAAAAAGTAATAATTATAAATTAAAAAAATAAGAAAAATAGGATTAAATCTTTAATTAACTATTTTTCTATAAAATTAAAATAGTTGAAATTATAAAATATTTCAACTTATTTAAATCTACTAAAGAAACCACCTTTTTTAGAGTTTGCTTTAGCTTCAGCAGCTAACTCTTCATTTTTAGCTTTAAGACTGTTAATAGTTTTATCTTTAGCTTTAACACTTGTACTAAGTTTATCGTACTCTCTAATTTTATTATCTAACTTATCAGCACTAGTTTTAAGTTCTGCTTCTAATTTAGCTATTTGACCACGTAAACCTTCAGTAGCTTTTAAAGCTTCTTCTTTTTCTTTAAGAGATTTATTCAATTTTTCAACATCAAATTGAAGTCTATTAATAATATCATCAGATTTTTCATAATCTTTTTTGATATTGTTAAGGTCTTTATCTTTTTGTTTTAAGGCATTATCTTTAGATTTTAATTTATCCTCTAAATTAGCAATTTTAGCTGTAAGAGATTCAATTTTATCTAAAGCTTCTTGACTCATCTCAGAAGTACTACCAAAACTTTTTATTTTATCTTCAACAGATTCTACTTCAGCTTTAGCTTCTTTTTTAGCATTTAATGCTTCTCTTTCAAGTTCAGCAACTAATTTTTCAATCTCTTCAACACGTACTTTAGATAATTGAAGAGCTGCACCTTTTTTAGCTACACTTTCACTTAAATCAGCATTAATCTCTAATTGATTAAAGTATTTTTTAGTACTACTTTCTAAAGCATCTGTTAACTCTATTTTAAGAGCTTTTAATTTTTTATTATCTTTTTTAAGATCAGGAATAACTTTATTAGTTAAATGATCTAACTCAGCAGCTTGATTTTTAAGTTTACTATCTTTATCATTCAATTGTGCTTTTAAAGTTTCAATATCTTCTGAAATAAAAACCACCATCCATAAATAACTTAAACTTTTAACAGATAAAAACCAAAATAAATCAGAAATTACCTATAACAATAATTCAACAACAAATACATAAATCAAACCATTATGATATTATTTAATAAAATAATGAGAACGATACTGATTATTATTAAGTAATAACCATAACAGCAAAATTTAAAATTAATAATATTCTATATTTAATATTTAATACATAAACATTATTAAATTTTTATATTTTTATCAGAAATAGGTAAACAAATGGGTAAAAATTTAGTAAAATTAAAGTTTAAAAATAGTAAAAAATAGTTTAAATAATTAAAAATAGCTAAAAATACTTAAATTAAAGTGGAAATAGAATTCAGAGTTAACTGAATTCTATTTAGGTTAATTTATAGATTATATAAAATTTATTGTTCAAATCTGCGTCTGTCAATAAGTTCTTGACGTTTACCTGCGTTCCATCCACCGTTAGCAGATTTAGCATGACCTACTTGTTGTACATAACCAGTAATTCTGTCATACCATTCTACATCAGCAGTTTCACCACAGGAAGGACATTTATTACTTAATCCTTTCATCAAAGTTTTACATTTAAGACAAAAACTAAATGCAGATGAATAAGCCCAGAAACCAATATCAGATTTCTTAGCTATTTTATTAGTTAAACTCATTAATGCATCTGGATCAGAGTAAGATTCTCCCATAAATGCATGGAAGATGTGACCACCAGGAGTTAAACTGTGGTATTGACCTTCAATTTTAACTTTTTCTGCAAAGGAAATATTGGAGTTTACAGGTACATGTGAAGAATTAGTGTAGTAGTTAGCTCCTTTATCACCTTGTAAGATAGCTTTCTCTCCAAATTGTTCTTTATCTAATGTTGCAAATCTGTATGCAGTAGATTCAGCAGGAGTTTGTAAAACAGACCATCTAAGACCAGTTTCTTCTTGTAAAGCTTTAGCTCTTGCATTAATGTATTCTAAACATTTAATACCAAATTTATTTGCATCAGGATTATCAATTCCTTCACCAAAGAGAGCAAGTAACATTTCGTTAAGACCACAGAAACCAAAGGATAAAGTAGAGTTTCTAATTCTGTAGTAAGTGTCACCTTCAACATCTTGTTTAAGGAATGGTAAAATATCAAAGTTATCTAAACAGTTTAAACCTTGTCTTCTTCTAATCATTAAAGTTTCAACAGCTAAATCCATGTAGTTGTCTAAATATTCAAATACATCATCTTCATCATTAGATTGGTATCCGATTCTTGGTAAGTTTAAGGTAACATAAGCTAAGTTACCAGTTCTTAAACAATCTTCATCCCAATCACCAGTCCAAGTATCTTGGAGACAAGTTCTACAACCCATATAGTTAGCCATTTTACCTCTGTATTTAGGTAACATGTTAACAAAGTAAGAAGAACCATATTTAGCTGAAAGTTCGTGAACTAAACGCATATCTTCTTCATAATCACCTTTAAAGGTTTCATCACGTAAAGTGTAAATAGTATTTGGGAAGAGATGTGGTTTACCTTCAGAGTCACCTTCAAGTAAAACTTCAGTAAATGCTCTTTGAATCATTCTGGTTTCGTCTTCATAGTCAGCATATACACCGACTTCTTGACCTTTAGGACCATATGCAGTTACATCTTCTAAAAATTTTGGAATTCCAAATTCTAATTGCATTGAAGTAAATGGAACTTGAGAACCTCTTGCTGCATAAGCCATGTTTAA
>JAKSUD010000088.1 GCA_024409185.1 archaeon | reverse complement strand
AAGAAGAATCTGAAGATGAATATGAAGATGGAAATTACTTTGATTTAACATAAAAGATTATAAAATTTTTAAATTTTAATTAAAAGCCATAAAAATAATTATTTAATACAATAAAAAGATTAAACTTTTAATAACAAAAGTATACCAAAATAGAAAAGTATATAAATGATAGTGAACTATATTTTAATAACCAAAGTATACTAAAAGATTTTTTAGTAAAAATTATAAAATTTAAAAAAATAAAGGAGACAAAATCATGGAAAACAAAGATCTCGGTGAAAACATTAAAACTGAAGAAATAAAAGAAGATATCGAAATCAAAGAAGAAGTAAAAGAAGAAGCTGAACCTGAAAATGTTGAAGAAGAAGCTGAAGAAGAAAAAGATGATATCAAAGCAAAAACCGAAGAAGCTAATGCTAAAATGGAAGGTTAATTTGAAGATGGTATAAACAGAAGTAAAGAAATGGCAGGAAAAGTAGGAACCAACTTATCTAAAACTGTAGATAATGTAATTATTGGTGTTAAAGAAATTCAAAAAAGTTGGGATGAAAAAGTCCAAGAATACAGAGAAACCAGTACTTTTTTAATTCCTATCGACTTAGTTAATGCTAAAGATTACTACTATTTACAAGTAGCATTACCTGGTGTTGCTAAAGAAGATATTGAATTAGAAGCTACTGAAAATTCAATTACTATTAAAGCTATCTTCCAAAATATTGAAAGTCCTGAAGGATTAGAACCAGAACTTGTAATTAAAGGATTAAAAAATGGTAATGCAAAAAGAACTATTCCTTTTGCAAATGAAATTAAACCAGAAGAAATTAGTGCTAAATTCCAAGATGGTGCTTTATTCTTAGAAATCCCAAAGGTTGCAACTGCAAAAACTAAAATTAACATTGATTAAAATTAATCAATGTTTTTATTCTTTTTTTATAATTAATAATATAACAATTGTTAAATAGATATAAATAAAAAAAAGTAAGAAATTATTCATATCTTACTTTACCAATATGTCTAGTTTCACCGGGATCTTCATTATTGAAATGAGCTAAATAATAAACAAACCATTCTAAAGGAATAACTAAAACAAATGGAGCTAAAAGTTCATTAACATCAGCATGATCTTTTAATCTATAAATAATTGATTTTGCTTCAAGAGTATTTGCAAAATTAATAGCTTTTTTAGTTAACTCATCACAATCTGCGTCTGCATCTAAGAAAATATGTGGAACATCTTTTTCTGCTCTTTCAATAAGCCCATGACGGAATTCAGAAGCATAAACTGGACAAGCATGTTTAATAGCTCCTTCCATTAACATAGTCATAGCTAACTTATATGCAAGACCAAAGTTAACACCTGCACCAAGACAATAAAATATATCTTCATCTTTAAACTCTTCAGCTAATTTCTTATTATCTTCTTCAGTAGATTCTAAAAGATTTTCAATTAAATCAGGTATTGCTTTTAACTCATCTAAAATTTCATCTTTTTTATCATAATCTGAAGCAGCAAATAATATTTGATAAAGACAAGCTAATTGAGTGATATAAGTTTTAGTACCTAAAATAGCTGTTTCCCTATCTCCAAGAGTAATAATAGGATATTTAGCTTCTTTAATCATAGAACTATCTGGTTCATTTGAAATAGAAACAGTAGCTATGTTAAATTCATTAGCACGTCTTAAAGCAGCTAAAGTATCAGCAGTTTCACCTGATTGTGAAGCACAAATACATACAGAATTTTCATCAATAGTTAATTTTTTATTATAAACAAATTCATAACCTGTGAAAACTTCTACATTCAAATCACATACAGAATTTAAAGCAGATTTAACAGAATAACAAGTAGAAATAGAACTACCACAACCAATTAAATAAATAACATCAACATTTTTGACTAACTTAGAAATATTTTCCATATTTTCTAATTCTGATGCAAAAGTTTTACGTATTGCTTCAGGTTGTTCCATCATTTCATCATACATTTTATACTTCATAATAACATCCACAGATTATATTATAATAAATCAATAAAATTTATATTAATATTAATTTATATTTAATAGTATAAAAAGGTTATCTAAAATTATTAAATAATAATAAAAATAATTCTTAAATAGTAAAAATAATTATTAAATAATAAATATTTAAAAAATAGAATATAAATAAAAAACAAAAAGGAGATATTAATATGGAAATTGATTTACCAAAAGTAGGAATGTATCCTGGCCAACAATATGAAACAATAATAACCAGCATAAGTAAGGATGGAAAAACTAATGCAGCTCCTTTTGGTGTTTTTTGTAAAAAAGAAAATAATATTATGTGTAGAATTTTTAAAGGAAGCACTACATTAGAGAACATTTTAAATGAAGAAGAATTTATCATAAACATAACCAATAATCCTTTAATGTTTACATTAGCTACTATTGACACAATTCCAGAGGAATATCTCATAATAATAAATTCAAAAGAAAGAGAAGATAAAAAATTAGCTTATTTAACTAATGGAGAAGCATATTTAATAGCTAAAGTTACAAAAGTTTCAGAAGGTCTTAGAGAAGACAATATAACAAAATCTGGACTTTTTGCAATTAATGCAGAAATAGTTGAAATTAAAATAAATAGTCCAAATCCAAAAGCATTTAATAGAGCAATACATGAACTTATATCTTCTTTAGTAAACTATACTAGAATTGATTTAGTAGATAAAGAAAAGCAAAAAGAGTTTTTAGATAAATTTAAAGAATCAGAAAGGATAATTAAAAAAGTAGGAAATAAAGAAGAAAAAGAAGCTATTAATATATTAAAAAACCAATTAATAGCTAAAAATTATAAAGTAGATTAAATTAAAGTAATTATATATCTAATTTAAAAAAAATAAAAAATAAATTAAAAAAATAAAATTTTAATTATTTGATTATCTAATTATTTCATGTAAATCATCTTTAATAAGATCTACAAATGAAAATTCAGTTAAATCAAATAATCCTTTATCACTTATTTTTAAAGAAGGAATAACAAGTAATGCCATAAATGATAATGTCATAAATGGAGAATCTAAACTACATCCTAACTCTTTTGTAAAATCAAGTAAATCTTGTAATTTAGCTGCAACATAGCCACTATCTTTATTAGACATTAAACCAGCTATTGGTAATCCAAGAACTTCTTCAGATTCTTCAGAAACAGCAGCTACTCCCCCTTTATTTTCAACAATTAAATTAACTGCTTTTGCCATATCCTCACTACTTGTTCCTACAACTACAACATTATGAGAATCATGAGCTACAGAAGAAGCAATAGCTCCTTTTTTAAGACCAAATCCTTTAATAAAACCATTAGTAATATTACCTTCACCATATCTATCTAAAACAGCTATTTTTAAAATATCTCTTTTAATAGCTGGCTGAATAATATTATTTTCAACAAATAAATCTTCTGCAATCCTATCAGTAATTAACTCACCATTATTTGCAACCATAACATTAATTGTAGTTGATTGGCTCATAAGAGATCCACCAGAATTTGTTTTTTCAAATTTAGGGTCAAAGTCTTCAGCACTAACTTCAGTTAATTTAAAGTTGTTTAATAATTCACAATCTTCAGTTTCAAATAATGCTTTACCATCTTCAGCTACAAGTTCACCATGTACCCAAACTTTTTTAACATTTAAATCTTCAAGATTATCAACTAAAGAGAAATTAGCTATTTTTTCAGGGGCAATTTCACCAGAATTAAGACCATAATGCTCTGCAGGATTAAATGTTACCATTTTAATAGCTTCACAAACATTTAAACCATAGCTAACAGCTTTTTTAACTAAAAGATTTAAGTGACCATTTAAAAGATCTTTTGCATTAATATCATCACTAACTAAAAAGTCAAAAGGAGATTTTGATAAACTTTCTTCTAAAGTAATAGCTACATCATTACCAGCTTTTTCATATTCAATCCAAAAATTCAAACGACTATCTTCCTTTAAGAGAGCTTCCATATTCTTAGCAGAAGAACCTTCACGTACCATAATTTTCATACCTTTGTTCTTTTTTTCGAAGGCTTCTTCAATATTGCTACACTCATGGTCTGTACTAATACCATAAAACAAGTATTTATCTAAATCTTCACCACCTAAAAGAGGTGCATGACCATCAATAGCTTTACCTTTTTCTTGAGCTATTTCTAATTTACGAAGAACTTCTTCATCACCAGAAATAACTCCAGGGAAATTCATCATTTCTCCTAAAGCTACAAATTCTTCACGAGATAATAAATTTTCAATATCATTAGAATCTAAAGTAGCACCAGAAGTTTCAAAACCAGTAGCTGGAACACAAGAAGGAGCTGCAAAGTAAAAATCAAAAGGAACATCTTTACCATTTTCTATCATGAAATCAACACCTTCAACACCTAAAACATTAGCAATTTCATGAGAATCTGCAATAACAGAAGTAGTACCATTAGGTAAAACAGTTTTTGCAAAATTAGCTGGAGTTAATTTTGAACTTTCAATATGAATATGACTATCAATAAAACCAGGAATCAAAATTCCATCATGATCTAAATCTAAAAGAGATTCATCATCACAAGCAATTGGAATAACTTCTTTAAAATATCCATCTTCAATAATAATCTCACCAGGATA
>JAKSUD010000087.1 GCA_024409185.1 archaeon | reverse complement strand
CATACAGCTATTCGTAATCATTTTGAAAAGAATCTTGAGCTTAAAATCTTTGAAAATGTGGATGCATTAACAACTACAACAGATTTAGCTAAAGAAACATTAGCTACTTTACATCCTAATACTAAGATAGTTTCTATTTTATCTGGTTATGATGAAGACGATTTTAAATTTTTAAAAGATTATTCAAATCAGATTAATAATTCAAATGATGATACTGAATCTTTTAAAGCTAATAAATTAAATTTTATTTATGCAGGTTCTCTATATTCTGGAAAAAGAGACCCTACACTTCTTTTTAAAGCTATTCGTCAATTAGAAGATGGGGGTAAATTAGATTCTTCTAAAATAGCTATTGATTTCTATGGAGATTCTGGAAATATTAGTGAAATAGCAAGTGAATTTAATCTTTTAGATATTGTTAATATTGGTGGTCGAATATCTCATGATGAAGTATTGAAAAAACAGTTAAATTCAGATATTCTTTTATTAATTTCTTGGAATAATGAAAAAGAGAAAATTTTTATTCCAGGTAAAATTTATGAATACTTTGCTCTTCAAAGACCAGTTTTATCAATAGGATATAAAGAAGGATCTCTTAAAGATTTAATTGAAAAAACAGATGTTGGATATCATGTAAGCGATTTAGAGTCAACTAAAAATTCTTTACTTAAATTTTATAATGAATTTATTGAAAATGGCTTTATTCAATTTAAAGGTGGAGAAGCTATAAAAGATTATTCTATGGTTGAAATGGCTCATAATTTTGCAAATCTGTTAGAGGATATTCGAAAATAAGTTTAAAAAGATTAGACTTACAAAATCTGTTAAATATTCAAAAATAAGTTTAAAAAGGTCTTAATTAAAGACCTGCTCTCTTTTTAATTAAAAATAAGTAAAAATTCCGAAATTAAATGAACCTACTACAAATGCAATAAAACTAAGTAACATAGCTATTTTTAATAACTTAGAAACTTTTCCACAAGTAGCTTCATCAGGGTTTAATCCTAAAGTGTAAGCACAATATAAGAACATAATTATTGGAATAATCATGATAATCATATATGCAAAGTTAAAAATATTGTAAATGTATAAAATTGGACACATTAAAGTAGTTACAACAATTAAAATGATTGAAACAATTGATGGAATTTTTTTACCATACAAAATAGGGAAAGTTTTTGCACCATCTAATTTATCTCCTTCAATATCTTCCATATCTTTAACAATTTCTCTTGCAAGAGTCATGAAAGTAGCAAATAAACCTAAATAAACAGATACTAAGAAAATAAACCAGTTTCCAATATCACATGAAATAATAGTTCCTGCAAAAATAAAACAGAAACCAGTTAAACTTGCAATAACAATATTTCCAATTAAAGGCATAGCTTTAAGATGGGATGCATAAACATACATTAAAATAGCTGCACAAACTACAATTACAGATGGCCAGTAGCTATTTACTAAATAGCTAATAAAAAAACTAATTATTATTGAGATTAAAAATAAACTTATTGCATAAATTTTAGCAGTTTTAAGAGAGATTCTACCTGATGGAATTGGACGATTAGGTTTATTAACTGCATCAATTTTATAATCGTAAACATCGTTAATTGCATTACCTGCACCAGTAATAATAAAAACAAGAATTGCTCCAAACAATACTGGAACATCATAATTATGACCTACAAAAATCATCAAAACAACTGCAATAGCTGCCATAATTGCATTTCCAGGTCTTAAAATCTCTAAATAAGGGTTCATTTTTATTCTCCATTTATAATTATAATATAAGTTTCATATTAAGTTTATAAAAACTTAATTAAATAATTATTCATTCGTTTTAGTTTATTTTTAGATTTATTCTTTTTTAACAATCTTTTTAAACATATTGTAAATTACAATTTTTTATATGTGCTTGTAAATTGTCACATCTCCAATTGTTTTTAAAGGAATGTAATTATTTAAAGTACCATTAATTGGTGTACTTATATGATAATCAATTTTATTTTCATCTAAAAAAGCATTAATTTCATTTATATCTCCATTTGGACTATAAGATATTCCTGTTTGTAGGTACCATGTATAAATTGGGGCTCTATCTGAGGATATATTTATATTTTGATAGTTAGCTATGTTCTCTTCAATCCACACACTCATATTTTTCTCGTCATCTACAAGAGGGTCATGTTTATTTATAGTTAAATATCCGACAGTACTTATTAATAAAATTACAATACAAACTACAATAATTATGTTGTTAATTTGATATTTTTTATTTAAATCTTTTAAATTGAATTTCTTTGTTTTAGCTATTTTTTTGATTATTGTGCTTAAACCTAATGATGCAAAGAATACGAATGCAGGAGCAAGAGCAGTGAAATATCTATCTGCTTTTGTTAAATGTGCAGAGAAGAAAATCATATAACCTAAAAACCATCCAATCATAGCTAAATCATAATTGAAAAATTTATATTTTTCGTTATTTTCACTATTTAGTTCTTCATCATTTTTGCTTATTAATTTTTCATTCATTGAGTCTTTAAATATGCTATTAAATGCAATTGAAAATATGAAAATACTTCCAAAGAATATTGCTTCACTTATAATAAATGAAAATTTGCTTGCTGTTAAGAATGATAATGCTATAAGAAGCATTGTTAAAACCATAACAACATAATAAACTGCTTTTGGAAGTTTTATTTTTTCTAAAAATGATAATGATATTTTATTTTCTTTTTTGTATTGGTTTTTAGAATAAGTTATAAATTTGTATAATCCATATATTAATCCAATTATAACAAGAATTAATACAAGATATCCAAGAATCTCATTAGGATCATAAATAAATCTAGGAATATACTCAAAATAGTAAAATAATTGATTTTCTAAATGATTAGCTATTGCTAAGGCACTTGTACTTGTTCTTCCTGAAATTTCTTGTGCTTGAGATAAAAATCCAAATGGAATATTGTTAATAAAGCAATATGCAAAGAAAGGTATTGTAATTACAATTCCTGCTATAATTCCAATAATAAGATTTTTAATATATTTTTTAATATTTCCAAAAATATCTCTTTTTGAAAGGAAATACAAAATCATAACTGCAACTACT
Organism: archaeon; assembly: GCA_024409185.1. GTDB lineage: Archaea > Methanobacteriota > Methanobacteria > Methanobacteriales > Methanobacteriaceae > Methanobrevibacter. Next base: position 1,554 of record JAKSUD010000087.1, on the reverse strand, counting down.
AAAGCACCAGTATATTTTGCAAAAAATGAAAGCACAGCAAGAGGGAATGCTATATAAAACCATTTTTGGTTTTTTTCCATACCTAATATAAAGAAGTATAAAGCCCATATAGAAATTCCTATTGAAGGAATATCTAATGTTCCATTTCCAGCCCACAATAAATTTATTGATAAACTACCATACAATATAGCTCCATAAACTGAAATTTTATCATCAAATCTAAGTTTTAACAAATAGTACATTCCGATTATTCCTAAAAAATAGAAAATTCCAGTTGTTATAAATAAACTAGTTTCACTTACAAATCCTAATTTAAATAAAATGGCAGTTAAAAAAGGTATAAAAGGAGATAAATGATCCACATAATCATATCCAGTTATATTAACTCCACTCATTTTAAGTGATTGAATTAGATATAAATAAGCATCTCTATAAGAGTGTCCTAAAATATTGCTTGTACTATTATTAATGTAAATAATTGTAACTGTAAGAATTAGTGCAAATAGTATTACAGTTAATAAGGGTAAATTATTCAATATTTTATTTTTAGTGTTACTCATTTATATTCTCCTTTTCTCATTATCTAATATCTTTTTATTTAGTCTTTATTAATTATATTTATTCTTTTATTTATTAATTTTTTATTATTGGGAGGATAAATTATTATTTATCCTAACTTTTTTCTATTTTTTTAAGTTTTTTACAGTTGTAAATTTTATTTATCTTTATGAATTTTTTATTAATTTTATTCATGGAATTCATTTAATTTATTAATAGGAACAATCAAATATTAATTTAATAGATTATAAAAATTAATATAATTAATTTTGGAGTTTTATTATGAAAATTTTACATGTTCCTCATTTTTTTGTTCCTTGTTTGTCTGCAGGAGGAGTAGTTAATGCTGCTTATCAAATAGCTAAAAAACAAGTTGATGAAGGTAATTCTGTTCACGTTTATACATGTGATGGATGTAAAGAACGTTTAAAATTTGATAATAGATATGATGTTGATGTAGATGGAATAACTGTTGATTATTTTAAAAACATTTCTAACAAATTTAAATTAGCTACAATGTTAGATACTCCTTTATCAGCACCATCTAAAATTAAAAAAGGCATTAAGTCCTTTGATGTTATTCATATTCATGAACATAGACAAACTTTAGCTATTATTGCTGCATATTATGCTCGTAAGAATAATATTCCTTATGTTGTTCAAGCTCATGGATCTGTACTTCCTTTTTTCCAAAAAGAAGGATTAAAAAATATTTTTGATAAAGTTTTTGGATTTAATATTCTTCATAATGCATCTAAAGTATTTGCACTTACAGATGTTGAAAAAGACCAATATTTAAAAATGGGTGTTAAAGAGGAAAATATTGAAATTGTCCCTCTTGGAATTAACATTGAAGAATATGCTGATTTGCCTAAAAAAGGATTATTTAGGGAGAAATTTAATATTTCAGAATCTGATAAACTTATTTTATTTGTAGGAAGAATTCATAAAATTAAAGGTTTAGATCTTTTAGTAAATGCTTTTAAAGAATTATTA
>JAKSUD010000086.1 GCA_024409185.1 archaeon | reverse complement strand
ACTACATCATACCAAGTTGGAACATCAGTATAATCAAAAGTTGCATTTTCATATTCTTTTAGAGAATCTGAATAATCATCAAAAATTAAAAACAAGTCACCTTGAGAATAAACAACATTTACTTTAAAATAAAATTTAGCATAATCATCTTCAAAAATATAAAACTTAACCGTTTTATTAGATTTTGAATCTAAAACTTCTTTAAAAATAGGGAGAATAACTTCATAAGCTTTAGGAGATACTTCTTTAAAATTACGACCAATTAATGCTTTTTGAGTCCATACTATATATTCCTCACCAACAAAAGAAAAATTAAGAAACTTATAAATAAAATCTTCACCATCATTAACTGGATGGAAAATTTCTAAATTTAAATGTTTAAACAAATTAATATAGTCTAAAGAATTATCTGAATCTGAAGAACTAAAATCCATCTTAATGGGAATTTTATCAAAATCGACCTTAATTTCGGAAGGATTATAATATTCCAAAGCATTTAATTCTGAATTAAATTTTACATCAAATACCATTAATTGAGCCCCTATTTTTAAATTATTTTAAAGTAAATTGATATTTAATAAATTATACTTAATTTACATTATGGTTATATTTATAAAATATACTATAAATATTTAATTAAATTGATTAGAAAAAATAATTAAAAAACTTTTGAACTTATAGAAATAACCTTAAAATAACTAAAAAATAGAAAATAATTAATCTCTTGTAATTCTATTAGTTAAATCCTCAATTGAAGTATCTACGCCCATTTTAGAGAATTCCCTTACTAAATTTTTAATATCTCTCTCAAGTAATTCATTAGCTATTAAATGATCTCTAACAACAGATTGAGAAACATCAATTATGATAGGTTTTTCATTATGATTAATAATATTATAAGTAGATAAATCCCCATGAACTAATTTTGCATCATTAACAAATTTATCTAATTGATCAACTAATTGTTCATAAAAATCAGTTGGATCTTCAGGTGGAAGATATTTAGCTGTTGGAGAAGGATTTCCATCTTCATCACCAATAAATTCCATAACTAAAACATTATTTAAATTACTAATTGCTTTAGGAACATTAACTCCTGCCTCAAGAAGCCTATTCAAATTACGAAACTCTTTATTAACCCAAGACCCAATTAATTGACGTTTATTATTAGTTCTAATGTTAAATCGTGGGTCTCCAGCAATGTAATATTGCATCTTTTTAAAATCAGAAGTAGCTATTCTATAAATTTTAACAGCTACAACAGAACCATCATCTCTAAAACCTTTTAAAACATTAGCTTCCTTACCAGTGCTAATAGCTCCATTAAGAATATCAACATATCCTTGATTAGCTAATTTGTAAAGTGTTTTTAAAGTTCTCTCATCAAAGATTTCACTAGCTACTTTTCTATCATCAGCATCATGAGTTCTTTTACGAGAAATCAATTTTGCAAGCTCACCATAAGCTTTAGCTATTTTAGGATTTGGTTCTTTATTCATAGTTAACTCCAGATTAATAAGTAATAGATAATAAGTTAAAATAAGAAAATAAAAACACAATAAGTAAAACAATCTATAATAGAATAATAAAATAAAAAAAGAATAAAAAAAGTTAAAATATAAGAATCTTAAATAATTCCTAAAGATTACTTACATTTTTAAATAACCTTTTCTTTCAAGCCAGTTGGATTCTGTTCTTGTGTATCTCCAAATAACATCTGCTTTTTCATCAGATTGGAATTCCCAAGGTTTTACAAGAACTACATCTCCTTCACGAATCCAAATTCTTTTTTTCATTTTACCAGGAATACGAGTCATTCTAATATTACCATCAGCACATCTTACTTTTATTTTACCATGACCCATAATTTGTTCTACAACACCAGGAATTTCTCCTTTTCTTGGTGTACGTACTCTTCTATATTCTTGTTGTCCATTATTTTGTGGTTTAGCCAAAAATTCACCTTCTAAATATTTTTATTTTTAAAATGTTTTCCTAATAAATAATTATCGTAAATTATAAATTAAATTTTAATAAATCGAATAGAATCTTGTATAAATATATATCCAATTTATAAATCATGAATTAAAATTCTAATAAAATCATCATATAAATCCACATAATAGTTCGAATAGTATAAAACATAGCATTTACATTATATAATGATTTATTAATATATATTATATTTTTCATTCTATATAATTATACCACATGAAAAATATAAAAAAACTGTCTAATAGAATAAGAGAAATATAAAAAAATAAAAATTTAAATTTAATTTAAATAATAAATTAATTATATAAATAAAAAACATATTAAATTAAAAAGGTCTTAAAAATTAAATATAAAGTAAAGTTATTAACTATTGGTGAAAAAATGGAAATTACAGAAAAAACTATTGCTGATGAAAAAATAGCTATTATCAATTACAAAGGTTCTCTTACTGATATGGAAATTTTAATGAGTAAATTATTAGGATGGATTGATGATAAAGAACTTACAACAGAAGGAGAAATATTTGCAATATTTTATAATAATCCAAGAACTGTTGGAGAAAATGAAGTTGTTTATGATTTAGGAATCCCTATAAACAAAGAAGAAGCTGAAGATTTAATTGATGAAGGAATTATCAGAATTGTAGACATCATAGAACATACAGTTTTATCTGGAATTCACAAAGGGCCTCTCAGTACAATTCAAGAATCTTATACTAAAATGGCAGAATATTCCATTGAAAATAAATATGATATTATTGGATCTCCAAAAGAAGTATATATTAAAAAATACTTTGAAGTAGATAATGAAGAAGACATTATAACTGAAATACAATTACCAGTCATTAAAATGTAATTTTATAAGTCCTTAAATAATAAAAATATTTAACATAAAAATCTATGCAAAAATATTCTTGAGGTTTTAAAATGAGTGAAAAAGAAAAAAAAGAAATGGAAGAAGAGGAAGAAAATCAAATAAAAGTCTATTCCAACTTAAAAGAGAAAGAGAGAAAAAACTCAACAAACAAATCGATGAAATAATGGAAAAAAACTTTAAAGATTACAAATCTCAAGAAGAATTAGAAAGATATATAGAAAAACGTTCTAATGATATGGTGAAAGGACCTTTAGAAAAAATAAACAAAAAAGAAAAAGAATTAAGTAAAAGAATAAAATTAAAAGAAAAAGAAAACGAAGCAAAAGCTAATGCAAAACTTAAAGAAGAAGGTAACAGAATAAAAGAAAAATTAAGATGGTATAATAAAACAAAATTATAAAATTATAAATTCTTAATTTTTATTATTTTTCTTTTTCCTATTTCTATTTTTACCACTATTTTTAAAGTTTAATTTCACTTAATTTTAAAAGATTAAAATTAAACTAGTAATTTTAATTTCCAATAACTCTTAAATCATGAACTAAAATTTTTGGAATGATGAATGAACCTCTTTGTTTAGTTTCATCTCCAATAGCTTCACAATTAGATAAAAGAGAATAAATATTACCAGAAATCATAGCTTTTTTAACTGGTTTAGTAACTTCTCCATCAGTTATTTTAAAACCATTACTTACTTCAACAGAAAAGTCACCTGAGAATGGATTAGCAGTATGTGCACCTAAAACATCAGTAGCTAAAAAACCATTTTTAATCTCATCAATTTCAGATTTTTCATTAAAATCAAAAATAACATTTGATGCAGAAACAGATGGAGTTCCAGCATAAGAAGATCTAAAACCATTAGAAGTACTTTTAATAGAAACTTCTGAATCTGAGTTATTTGTTTTATTAGCTGTGTAAATATCATATAAAAAGTTCTTAAGAACACCATTTTCTACAAGAGTTGTTCTTTTAGATGCAGTTCCTTCACCATCACAAACACCAGAATTTAAACCACCATCATAAGTACCATCATCATAAATAGAAAGATTTTCAGATACAATATTTTGACCTAATTTATCTGCAAGTAATGATCTTCCTCTTTGAACACTATCTGCACTAAATCCACTTAAAAATGTAGAAAGTAAACCAGTAGCTGCATGATAATCAAATATAACATCCATATCTGTAGTTTCAATAGATTCTCCATTTAAAGAATCTTTAGCTAATTTACAAACATCAAAAGCTAATTTATTACTATCTAAATCATATAAACATGAAGATACAGAATCATAAGAAGTACTAATTTCACCATCAGCTTCAGCATTAACTGCAATACCTATAGCAAAACCAGTTGATTTATCATAAGCAGAAACACCATTTGAATTTACAATTAAAGTTTCACCTTCTGCAGCAGAAAATCCTCCAGAAGTAGCTTTACAACCTTCATCATCAATAATAGCTAAAAAATCTTTCATAGAACTTGTAATTTCTTCAAGTTCTAATTCTTTAAATTTTTTATCAAAAGTATTTTCTATTTTAGGTAATTTTTCTTCTTCTGCAAAAGCAAAATTCTCATCTTTTTCATTAAGTTTAGAATTTTCAAAGGCCATCTCAGCAATACGAGGTATTTTATCCATATCTGAAGTAAAAGCAAAACCTACTTTTCCATCTTTAATAACTCTTATATCTAAACCTAAAGTATTTTCTTCTTTTGCAAAATTTAAATCTGATTTTTGAGAATCTAATTGTAACAATTCCATTTTGTCAACATAAATCTCATAATCATCACAATATTTTGAAACTTCTTTTTT
>JAKSUD010000085.1 GCA_024409185.1 archaeon | reverse complement strand
ACAATAAATATTACATTATAATATATAATTTATTATATAAAATATTATATATAAAATAACTTAATAGTATTATATGTTAATACTTTTAATAATCAGTGTTAATATTTTACGAGGTTGAATTAATGTCAAGTATGAGTACAGTTGCAGAATTATCTAAATTTATTTTTAGTCTTCCTAAATACAAAAATACTGCAATTTTTATAGTTGTTGTTAGTGCATTTTATGGTGCATTCTTCTCTATACTAAATATCCCAGACCCTATTACTCTTAAAAGTATTGGAATAGGAGCTTTATTTGGAGTAGTTGTATGTGGAATAAGTGCATTAATTGCAGGATTAACTAATCATAAATTAGTAGCTCTCGCTAAAGGAATGAATCTTAAATTAAAACACTCCATGTTTTTAGGATTCCTCTGTATGGTTGTTTTAATATTAATGAATATTATTGGAACATTACTTGGAAAAATAATTGATGTTGATTTAACTATGAGCTCATTCTTATTAGGTTGTAGTTTAATTTTTGCATGCGATTTCCTTGTATTATGGGGAGTAACTCAAATAAAATTAAGATATGCAGTTTTAATTTCATTTTTACAACCTTTACTTACTTTTATTTTACTTTTAATTACAAGTAATATTGGAATAGAATTTGCATTAGGTATTTTTGGAACTTTATTTAAATTAATTGTAGCATGTTTAATTTTCTTAATATCTATTTATTTCTTTGTGAAAATAATAGAAGCTCCGATGCAAAAAAGTTTTAATTTTAGTGTTTTAAAATTACTTAGTTATTTTGTTGCACATATGAATGAAAAACTTTTACTTATTGAAGAATTATTTGATAGTATGGGTGAAGAGATTGAAACTCTTGTAGGAATTGTAAGCTTTAAACTAAAAGATGGTAGTGATAAAGCATTATTCTTAAGTCCTTATGTCCATCCAGGACCTTTTGGAAACATTGGAGGGGGAAATATGCCTACACGTCTTGCTGAGAGATTCCCACAATTTACAATGGTTGCACATGGTCCTTCTACCCATGATTTTAACCCTGTTTCAGTAAGTGAAATTGATAAAATAGAAGAAAGTGTTAAACAAGGTTTATCTAAAATAGAATATTCTTCCTATGGAAGTATGTTCAAAAGATATAGTTATAAAACTGCTAATATTGGAGTTCAATTCTTTAATAAAGGTATGTTAATGTTATCTACTTTCGCTCCATCTGGTAGTGATGATATTGATTTTAGTGTAGGTTTATCTGTAATGATTGAAAGTGAAAAAATATTACATACAGAAAACAACATTTTCGTAGATTGTCACAACTCATTCAACCCAGAAAAAGGTAAAGTTTCTCCTGGAAACCCTGAAGTATTTGAACTACTTGAAACTGTAAATATTATTGAAAAACAAGATCTTGAATATCCAATTAAAATTGGATGTAATCAACATGATTGTTATGAATTTGATAGAAAAGATGGTATTGGTGAAAGTAAACTTAAAACTATGGTTATTGAAGTAAATAATCAAAAAACTGCATTTGTATTATTCGATTCAAATAATATGGAACATGGTTTCAGAGAAAGAATCTTAAAAGAAGCTAAAACTTGGGATTTAATTGATGAAATTGAAGTTATGACAACTGATACTCACTTTGTAAATACTTTATCTAATGGTTATAATGCTCTTGGAATAACTAAACAAGAAGAGTACATAAATGCAATCAAAGAATCTATTGAACTTGCTATTGATGATTTAGAAGAAGTAGATGTTGGATGTAAAATTGAAAAAATTAATAACATCAAAACTATGGGACCAGGTAATTATACAGAACTTATCTCCACTATTAGTTCTACAGCATCAGTAGCTAAAATAACATTTCCATTAGTATTTGTAATTTCAATTATATTGATTTTAGTTTGGGTATTTGGAGTGCATATAATAATCGCTTAAATAATCCAAACCAATTTTATTTTTTTAAAATATAAGTAATACTATTTCTAATAAAAATATTATTATAAAACTATATTAAACTATACACAAAATAAGAAAAAAGATAGAAATAAAAAAAATAGGGAAAATATTAAAAATAAATAAAAAATAAGAAAAATTATAATCCTAATGATTATAACAAAAAATTAATTAAAAAATTAAATTAATTATAAGTAATTAACAAGAATAGTCCAAAGGATAAAGTGAGCAAAATAGAAAGGAACTATTCCATTCCATAACCAATCTTGGAAACCATCTATTTCCCCTTCAAATTTCTTTTGAGCTAATTGACCTGTTAAATAAAGAATAATTAAACCAATAGCGAATGCTAATACTTCATTTTTAAATCCAAACCATCCTAAACTAAAGGAAGCGGATAATATAGCAGCAACAATTGCTGTTACAAGATGTAATGATACAATTTTAATAGTAGCGTCTACCATTCAATTCCTCCATAAATAATAAAGAAGTAATAAAATTATAATTTTAATAATAAATAAAACTTATAAAATTTATAACAATATACTAAAAATTTTAACTATTTATATTTTAATTCAATATAGTATATAAAACATTGCATAAGAAGTTAAATATATTGTTTAAAATAAAATGTATAATACTAGTTTAAAATATAAATAATAGTTTAAATATAAAAAAGTAATGAAAACTTAAAATAAATTGAAATGAGGAAAAAATATGAAAACAATGTCTAATGTAGATATATTTACAATATGTCAAGAATTAAATGACTTATTAGAAGGTGCAAGAGTTGATAAATCCTTCCAACCAACTAAAGATACTATTGTAGTTAGGTTCCATAAATCTGGAATTGGAAGACTTGATCTTGTAATGCAAGCAGGTTCTAGAATTCATATCAGTCAATATCCTCTTGCAAATCCTCAAAACCCACCTCATTTCCCAATGCTTCTTAGAAAACGTGTAAAAGGAGCTAATGTAATTAGTATAGAACAACACAATTTTGATAGAGTTGTTGTAATTAAAATGCAAAAAGAACAAGTTTATACACTTATTGTTGAGTTATTTGCACAAGGAAATATTATTTTACTTGATGAAGAGGAAAATATCATAACTCCATTAAAACGTAAACATTGGAGTGATAGAGATATTAGTGCAAAAAGAGAATATATTTACCCTGCGTCAAATGGAATTAATCCAATTACAATAACAAAAGAAGAATTTTCTGAAATTATTAAAGAACAAGATAGTGAAATTGTAAAAGCATTAGCCCGTAGTGGTCTTGGAAGTTTATATTCCGAAGAAATTCTTGCAAATACCGAAATTAACAAGAAAACAAATTGTCAAGAGTTAAGTGATAATGATATTGAGACAATTTTTAACTCTTTAAAAGAAATATTTACAAAATTAGTTGAGAAAGAATTTACTCCTATGATTGTAAATAACAAAACTGAAGTTGAGAAACTTAAGGAAGAAAATCCTAAAGAAAAATATAAAGTAACAGAAGATGTTGTTCCAATAAATTTAAAACAATACGAAAACTTTGACAAAGAAGAGTTTAAATCATTTAACGAAGCTTGTGATGAGTTTTATTCAAGTAAAGTGAAAAATGAAATCACAGATATTCAAGAAGCTGCTTGGAATAAAAAAGTAGGCAAATTCTCTAAAAGATTAGAAAAACAAACTGAAACCCTTGAAGGATTTAAAGATACAATTGAAAAATCCCAAAAAAGAGGAGAACTTCTCTACACTAATTATACTCAAATTGAAAACCTTTTAAATGTTATTTTAAATGCAAGGGCTAAAGATTATGGATGGAAAGAAATAGCTAAAATATTAAAACAAGCCAAAAAAGATGGGATGGCTGAAGCTCAAATCTACGAATCTTTAGATCCTCTTGGAAATATTACATTAAACATTGAAGGAGTATCAATAAATCTTGATTGTAAAAAATCAATTAATGATAATGCTGAAACTTATTATGAAAAAAGTAAAAAAGCAAAACGTAAAATAAAAGGAGCTGAAATAGCTATTGAAAATACTAAAAAACAATTAGCTGAAATGGAAGCTAAAAAAGAAAAAGCTATGGCTAATATTATGGTTCCTCAAAAAAGAGTTAAAAAGAATCTTAAATGGTATGAAAAACTTAGATGGTTTGTATCATCTAATGGAACTCTTGTTGTATGTGGACGTGATGCAAACACAAACGAAAGTGTTGTTAAGAAATATTTAGATAAAAATGATATTTATTTGCATGCTGATATACATGGTGCTCCATCAGTAGCTATTAAATTAGGTGATGATGAAGCAGATGAAAACTTGCTTAAAGAATCTGCTATCTTTGCAGCATCCTTTTCAAGTGCTTGGTCGAAAAACTACGGAACACAAGATGTCTATTGGGTGGACCCAGAACAAGTTTCTAAAACTCCTGTCTCAGGTGAGTTTGTACCAAAAGGTGCATTCATTATTAGAGGTCACAGAAATTATATTCGCTCTGCAAGATTAGAAATAGCTATTGGACTTGTAGAATATGATGGGCAAAAACGTGTAATGGCAGGACCTATTGATGCAATGCAAGCTCATACAAATAAATTTGTAAAAATAAAACCTGGTTACACTAAAAAAGAAGCAATAGCTAAACAAATATTAGCTAAAATAAATGAAGATAATATCTTAACTTTAGACGATATTGTAAGAATTTTACCAAGTGGAAAATGTGATTTTATATAAAATCATATTTCACTCTTTTTT
>JAKSUD010000084.1 GCA_024409185.1 archaeon | reverse complement strand
AAAAAATAGCTATTTAAATATTATAAAAACGAACAATTAAACATAAAACATGAACAAAAAATTATAAAATAAATTAAGCTAAAATTAATTAAACCAATACTAATTTTTAACTAAAAATACTAAAAAATAAAAAAAGTAGGGAAAATAAATCCCCATATATTTAAATTTTAGAATTTGCATCTTAATGATTCAAGACCAATTGCAGCTAATGCAATTAAAAGTACAAATAATGGGTTACCAGTGTTTTCCATATTTCCAGGATTAACTGGATTAGGGTCTGGGTTTGGACCTGGAATATCACTTACTTCAACAGTGAATGTTGTGTAAGAACTGTTATAATTAATTCCTTCGTAGTAAGCGGTAGCAGAGTAAGTTCCTGCTTTTGGTAAGATTACTTCGACAGTTGCAATACCATTTACAACATTTACTTTGTATTCTTTACCATTGAATCCGATAATTACAGTTCCTTCAGGAACAGGATTACCTCTTTCATCAGTTACTCTTGCAGTGATTTTGACTTTTTCTCCTGTTTTACCTTTTACTGGATCAACAGTAACAATAGTTTGAAGTTGATCTACAGAGAAAGGATTTTCACTATAAACAGGATAATAGTTACCATCTCCACTGTATTTAACAAATAAGATGTAATCTCCTGCATCCAAATCAGGAATATCCCATTCTACTAAATTAGTGTCCTTTGGAATAGGTTTAGTAATCCAAGTTTCATTATCAAGACTAAAGGAAATAGTACCAGTAGCATGCTCAGGAACGGTAGCAATAGCTACAACAGTATCATCAAACTTAATTTCAAATGATTTATCAGAAACAATCATAACATCCACTTGAGGGCTGCTTGATTAACAATTACAGTAAATTTTCCTTCACCATCATTATAATCAGTAGTTGCAGAACTATTATAGTAAGCAGTTAAAGAATATTCTCCTGCATTAGTTAAAGCTAAATTAAAGGTTGCAGTACCATTAGAAACTTCTTGGTTCTGATTTTTACCATTCCATAAAATAGTAACAACACCATCAGTTACAGGGTCACCATAATTATCAATAACAGTTACAGTAACAATTTTATTATCATCAACAACACCAGTAACATTATCAACAGTAACAGTAACATTCAATCTTGGAGATGTAAGATTACCTGCAACAAGAGATTGAAGATCTTTAGTAGAGTTATTATAAATAGCATTTACAGGTTTAGTGCCAACAAATCCAACAGTATACTCTTTAGAGTAAAGGCCATTTTCATCATATGTAGCATTTAATTCAGTGCCGTTAACAGTGAAAGTTAAAACTCCTCCAGCAACACGAATACCACTAGCAGTTATAATAGCAGTAAGATTAACCAATTCACCTTTAGTAACTTCTTTAGTCTTACCATCCATAGTAGTAATCTCAACAGGAGACAAAATAATACCATCATTATAAATAGGGGCCTTATCATCAGTAGAATCACAAGTACAACCAGTAATATTCAAAGATGCATTTGGATCAATATAAGAATTTATATAAATAGCATCACTATAACCAATTGATGCAGTAGTATTAATGAAAGTACAATTACTCACAACACCCTTAGAATCACTCAAGTAGATAGCACCACCAGATACTAATGCATTAGTGTTATTAAAAGTACAATTACCCACAACACCCTTAGAATCACCCAAGAAGATAGCACCACCAAAGGATGCAGTAGTGTTAGTGAAAGTACAATCACTCACAACACCATCACCACCATAACCTAAATAAATAGCACCACCATCTGATGCATTAGTGTTAGTGAAAGTACAATTACCCACAACACCATCACCACCTACCCAGTAGATAGCACCACCATCTGATGCATTAGTGTTAGTGAAAGTACAATTACCCACAACACCATTAACACCAGACCAATAAACAGCACCACCCAATCCTGCAGTAGTATTATTAAAAGTACAATCACTCACAACACCATTAACACCAGCATAGAAAATAGCACCACCACTAGATGAATTAGTATTAATGAAAGTACAATTACTCACAACACCATTATCACCCATCCAGTAAATAGCACCACCAGATTCATTATCATGAACATTAACAAAAGTACAATTACTGACAACACCATTATCACCGGCATAGAAAATAGCACCACCATCAGATGAAGAAGTATTAATGAAATTAATGTTTTTAATAGTTACATTTTTTCCACTAATATCTAATGCACGTGCGAAGTTATATCCATCAATAGTGAATCCATTACCATCAAGAACAAAATTATCAGCACTGATTTTAATACCATGATTAAGAGAATCATATCCAACAATATATTTATAGTTTTTATCTAAAGTGTAATTAGTCTTGCCTTGAATATTATTATTTAATTCTGTGAAATTGCCTTCTCCTGCTTGGAGATTAGGGATTTCGTCATTTTTTTGTACTTGAATCATCATGTGCAATTTCTATATTTTGTTGAGTATTATCTACACTCACATCAGTTACATCCATATTGGAATCTGCTGCGAAAGTAGATCCTATACAGATACAACCTGCAAGGAGTATAGCTAATACAATTAAAAATTTAAAATTGTTTTTCATAATATTTCACATCATTTTTTATATATAAAAAATACTGCGAATTAACATTTTAACTTTTTATAAAAAATATTAAATCACAAACAATAATTGAACTTTTTTGAATGAAAAATTCATAAAAAAACATTATAATAGAAAACAAAGTATCGTTATCTAATTTAATTAAGTAATGAACTAATTAAAAATGTAAGGATAACTTTAAAAAAATCTATTATAATTTACTGTTTATTCATAATAATATAAATAACTTACAAAAAATATTCAAAAAAAACAAAAAAAGTTAGGACAATGAATAAAAATTAACCACTAAAAAAAAGTATAAAAAATAAAAAAAGTTAGGACGATAAATAAAAATTTACCAACCTAAAAAAAAAAAATAAAAAATAGTAAAAAATAGTAAAAAATCTTTTAAATTAATATTTTAAATCTCTTATAATATTCATTGCTTTTTCTATGTTTTCATATGAATTAGCATAAGACATTCTAACATGTTCTTTACCAGCACTACCAAATGGAGCACCTGGAACACATACTACACCTGCTTCAGCAGCTTTTTTAACAAATTCCTGAGGTCTTTCAATTTTAGGAAAAGCATAAAATGCACCATCACAGTCACTACATTCATAACCCATATCTCTTAAGCTACTTACAATTAAATCTCTACGTCTTGAGAATTTTTTAATCATAGATTTAACTGCATCTTGAGGACCAGTTAATGCTTCTAAAGCTCCTTTTTGAGCAATAGAACTTGCACAAGCTACACAATTTTGATGTACTTTAAGAAGTTCTTCATTAATAACTTCATTACCTGCAAGATAAGCTACTCTAAGACCAGTCATAGCATAAGTTTTAGAAAAACCATTAATTGTAATTACATTATCACTATATGCACCAGGCGAATAATGTTTTTTACCATAGATAATTTTTTCATAAATCTCATCGGCAATAATCATAAAATCATGATCTGTTGCTAAATCAGCTATTCCTTTAATATCTTCTTTATCCATAACTGCTCCTGTAGGGTTAGATGGAGAATTAAGTATCAATGCTTTAGTTTTATCAGTGATTTTTTCTTGAACATCTGCTACAGTTAATTTAAATCCATTTTCAAAACTTGCAGTTACTTCAACAGGATTTGATTCAGCTAATTTTGCATAAGAAGAATAAGCTAAAAATCCAGGATTAGGAATTAAAATGTCATCCCCTTTATTAAATAAAGTTTGAGTACAAACATATAATGCCTCAGATGCTCCTGCTGTAACCATAATATCATTAACATCTTTTTTTAATATTATTATCTCTCTCAAACTTATCAACAATTGCTTCCCTAAGCTCAATATAACCATTATTAGGAGTATAATGAGTTTCACCATCATCAAGAGCTTGTTTAATAGCTAATTTAACATTTTCAGGAATATCAAAATCAGGTTCGCCAATTCCTAAATTAATGGAATCTTCACCTGCAGCTTCAAACATTTTTCTAACTTGTGATAAATCAATAGATTTTACTCTATTAGCTATTTCTACCATAATTACACCTTTATAAACATAATATTAATTTATTTAATTAAATTTAAAATAATAAAATTTGATAATTAATTAAGACTTAATAATTAAATCAACATGCTCCACAATTATAACAGTTATTCTCTTCACACCATGGAGTTTGATCTTTATTTTCTATTTTTTTATATTCTTCTAATAAAAATTCTTTAGTTACACTAACATCAATTACATCCCAAGGTAATGAATCTCCAATTTCATAATCTGGAACATATTCTTTCCATTCTTTCATTGAAATTTTTCTATTTAATGATTCTTCAATTAAATAACCTACTTCTTTATCCCCACAAGAGAGAATATACTGAATTAAACCTAATTTAGCACTATCAAATTTAATATTAATATTCTTTAACTCTTTTTTAAGATATTTAATTTTTGATTTAATTGATTTAATATCATAAGTTTCCCACTGAAGTGGAGTATGGGCTTTTGGGATTACTGGATTAACACTAAATTTAATTGAAACTTTAGCTTTTTTACTTGAAGTTTTAGAATCAATATCCTTAATTTTAGAGTCAATATTTTTATGATTTTTTAAATTTGAATCAATATTATACTTCATAGAATCAATATTTTTAATG
>JAKSUD010000083.1 GCA_024409185.1 archaeon | reverse complement strand
TTTTTTTAATTTTATCTTAATTTTTAAAATTTTTTAATAAGTTTTAATAACTTGTACACCATATTATATATAGCAAATAATTTTATAATTATAATGTCTTGATGATTAAGGTGTGAGAATATGGAAATAGGTGTTGTTGTACATGGTCCAGGAATTGTTGATTCTGGTTGGGCTTTAGAAATTATTAATCTTTTATCTAAATTAGGTAATGTTCATTGCCGTTTAGGTGGAACTATGGGTAGAACTGCAATTATTGATGCAGGTTTAGAAGATATTGTTGACATATCTTTAAAATTATTACCAAGTGAATCTTTAAATATTTTCAATAGTGAAAATATGGATGTTATATTCTTATTAGATTATGGTAAATCTTCTGAAACAGGCCATACTTTTGGTTATAAAGTTTTAAATCATTATTTTAAAAAGATTTCCGATGACACTTATTTAGCTACTAATCACAGACCTTTATTTGATTCAAGAATTCCTGTTTTTCAAATTGAAAGACCTGGTGAAGAAGATGCATCTATTATAAGTTGGAATGTTGCTTTAAATAGAAAAATAGCTAAATTGCGAGAAATAGGAAGTAATGAGTTTGAAGAAACTTATCCTGATGTTATTCCACCAGATATTCTTCTTAATGAATTAGCAAGAATTCTAGATTTAAATATTGTTGATGCAGAATATATTGCAGATAAATATTTCTCTAAATTTAGTGAAGTTGAGAATGCTTCTTTAGTTGAAAATTATTTCTCAAATATTGAAGATACTGAATTTTATGAATATCGTAAAATTCATGGTGTAAGTATTGGAGATAATATTTTTATTAATGGTCATGTTGTAGGTAAAGCAAGTTCAAATAATCTTGTTTTAATTACAAAAGATAAGATTCTTGTAGAAATTTTAGGAGGTTCTGTTAAAGAACATGGTGTTAATAAATTAGGTAAAATTGATTTAGATAATGTTATTGTTAAAACAGGATTACTTAGAGTTTCTGATAAAATTAAACCAAGAATTTTAGATGAAAATTCTAATTTTTTACATGATGAAGAGTGTAGTTATGAAACTTTGGAATATGAAGAAACTTATTTGAAAGTTGGTTTTGTTAATCATGTTGCTTATGATGTTTATAGATTCAAAACTTGTGATTTAGTTGTTACTATTGATGATGATACTACACTTGTTTCTTCTGATATTTTATATCGTTTAAATATTCCTATTTTTGGAATTACTGATGGTGATTTGGATAAAGTAGTTGAAAAGGCATTTGTTAATGAAAATTCTACTGTTGTTGAAGTACAATCTGGTTATGATGATATTGTTGGGGATCATGTTTATAAAGAATTATTTAATGAAGAAATCATGCTAAAAATTCCATATGATTCTAATGAAAAATCTCGTGAAGATGTCCTTCAAGAATTTAAAGAAGAAGTATTTAATAAAATTAAGGAAGAAGTTTCTGCTTTTAAAATAAATAGGTGTTAATATGGATTTAGCTAATCTTGTTAAAACACTCCAAGATTTTAAAGGAGTTAGTAGAAAAAATTCTATTGAAAAAGTTACAAAAGCTTTAGGTGAAGTTTATAATATTTCTGGTGATGTTCTCTTAGATTTTGGAGATGATGCTTCAGCTATTGATATTGGAAATAATCAAGTTGTTTTATTAGCTGCTGATGGAATTTGGGGTCAATTAATGGATGTAAATCCTTATTGGGCAGGTTATTGTTCTGTTTTAGTTAATGTTAACGATATAGCTGCAATGGGTGGAAAACCAATAGCTATGGTTAATATCATGTCTGTAAATGATGATGAAATTTATGATGAGATTTTGCAAGGAATTGTAGATGGTTGTAAGAAGTTTTCTGTTCCTATGGTTGGAGGTCACTTACACCCTGATTCTGAATTTAACTCATTAGATGTAGCTATTGTAGGATTAGCAAATAAAGATTCATTAATTACCTCTGCAGGTGCAAATGTTGGAGATAAAGTTTTAGTTGCTATTGATACTGATGGTAGACAATATCCGGGAATTCCTTTAAATTGGGATACTACTTATGAAAAGGATGAAAAACTTGTAAGAGACCAAATTAAAGTCATGCAAGAAATTGCTGAAGCTAAATTACCTTCTGCAGGTAAAGATATTTCAAATCCTGGAACTTTAGGAACTTTAGAAATGTTACTTGAAGCATCTGGTGTTGGAGCAAGTGTTGTTTTAGAAAATATTCCTAGAAATGAATCTGTTCCATGGGATGAATGGCTTATAGCTTATCCTGGTGCAGCATTTGTATTAACAGCTCCTCCTGAAAATGCACAAAAAATAATTGATGCTCTTGAACCTTATTCTTTTGAAGTAGCAGTTATTGGTGAGGTAATTGCTGAGAAAAAACTTTATTTAAGTTCTAATGATGAAAAATTAGTCTTATTTGATCAAAAATCTAATCCTGTTCTTGTAATGAATAATGATTAATTCTTTTTCTTTTTTAACATTTTTCCTTATTTTTTAATATTTTCCAATATTTTTTATCATATTTTTTTTAATTAATTGTCTATTTTTTATTAATTGTTTCGATTAAATACAAATTATTTTATACTACTTTAACAAATAATTATTATTATACTATATAATATGTTAATTTAATAATTCAGTACATATAAGGATTGATTTATTTTATTAGATTATATTTATTAGATTATTTTAAATATATTAAATGTATTTAGGAGCAATTTTATGCTAATTAAAATCAATGGAGAAGATGTAGAAGTACCTGCTGGTTCTACAATCAAAGAAGCAATAGATTTTTCTAATGCTCCATATAATCCGGGGAGTATTGTCTGTCTGATTAAAGGACAAGATGAAATAGAAAAAAATATTCTTAAATATAAACTTAAAACTCCAAAAGGAAGCATTATTATAGAATTATCTCAAGATGAAGATGTAAAAACTTTAACTGATTTCTGGAAAGCTAATTTTTCAGAATTTACATCTAAAAATGTTCGTTGGGAATCATCTAATGAAGTAGCTATTGGACCAGTTGTTTCTGAATTTAAACCATCTCATGAGGAGTTTAAATATGAATATGGTGATGTTATTATTAGTTTATCTGGTTTTAGTAATGAAGCTACTCATATAATCTTTGCTAAAGAGAGTATTTCTTCTGTTTATGGAGTTCCTACTGATTGTGGTGCTGGTGTATTTGCTAAAGTCATTGGTGGTAGAAAAACCTTATTAAATTTATCAAATCAAGATTCTATTTTAAGTGTTGAACCTATTATTGAAAGAAGCACTGTTACTGATAGTAGAAGTATTTCTGATTTAGAAACTGTTTTAGAAGAAGGAAATCAATTATTTACTTATGCCCTTTTTGAACCTAATTCTAAATCTCCAGAATCTGTTGAACATTTGTTCTCTTTAATGAGAAATGGTAAAATTGAAGTTAGTTTTGAATCTAACTCTTTTGTAGGTTTCTATGAACTTAATGGTTTAACAAAACCTCAAGAAGATATTCAAGAGAGAACAAGAGGTAGTGTTACTTTAAGACACACAGGTAAAGGTAAAGGTAAAATTTATGTTTATCGTGAAGATAGAGTAAGAGCTGATTCTCATACTAATATAGCTACTATTAAAAAAGGTATGGAATTATTTGATATTGCTAAAAAAGGAGAATTTATCACTGTTAGAAGTAATCCTGAAAGAATCATGTTAATGATGATGACTCAAAAAGAAGCAGAAGATAAACTTAATGCTCTTGGTATAAATCATATTAGAGAAGGTCTTCTTGATGATGATGCAGTTATTGTTACTCAAGAACCTGGTCTTACCATTGATATCTTAGAAAATAGGGAAGTTAAAACTAAAGGTTTAGCTAAAGAAGATATTATTCAAGTTAAATTATATGAAGAAGCTCCAAGATCTAAATGGTACTTTGAAAAACTCACAGGCCTTGCAGAAAAACCTGTTGGAAGTTTAGAAGTTTATTTCGCAGTTCCAGATATGAATATTTTCATGTTTAAAGGAGATACTAAAGAAGCTAAAGGTTTAGTTCCTGAAAATACTCCAAATGAAATTATTGAAGCAGGGGAAATTGGTATTACCAATATGGCTAAAAAGAATTTAGGTTATGTGGGGGTTAGAACAGAAGATAATTCTGAATTTGGGCCTACTGGTGAACCATTTAATTCTACTAACCTTGTTGGTAAGTTTGTATCTAATACTGAAAGTTTAAATAAACTTAAAGATGGAGATAAACTTTATATTTATGAGATTTATGAAGATGAGGAGGAAAAATAATGCCTGCAAATTTATGTATTACTCCAGAATTAGGCTCTGAAGATATGGATCCTGAAGTTACTACAAGAATGATTATTTTAGGTCTTAAAGCTAATGTGAGTGAAAGTGAAGTTGTAAACCACCTACATCTTTTAAATTTACCTCTTACAATCAAATGGACTTGTTATGGTGCTATGATTACAGGTAAAGAAAAATATGTAATGGAAGCTGTAGAAGAACTTCGCAGATTAGATCCATATGGAATTTTTACAAAAGAAAGAGGTTTTGCTCCAGGTGACCCAAGACGTTGTAGAGGTCATAGATATGGTCCTCGTGAAGGTTTCCATCAAATGGAAGATGAGTTTAGACTTTTAGGTTATGTTGGTGAAGCTTTAAAAAATCCACGAGAAGTAACAATTGAAAAAGAAGAACCTGTTTCTTTAGAAGAATTTAAAGAAGTTTTAGAAGAATCTTT
>JAKSUD010000082.1 GCA_024409185.1 archaeon | reverse complement strand
TTATTCCACTATGTATATTGAGTAAGAGGTGATTATTTTTGATTGAAAGTTTAATCCAAAATACCAAACAAGCAGTAATAAACGAAATGTCTGGAGGAACTATTGAAATCAATAGTGGAATTACTGATATTGAAATTGTAGCTGTAGATAACACATTAAAATTAAGAATTACAGAGGAGTAAAAACATGGCAATTCGTGAAAAGAATATCTTAGGAGCAATAAGCGAATTCTTTGTTAGATTAACCACTAACCAGTATATAGATGGTATTCTAACATTTAGAAATGATTTAAAAATAAGACAAACCAAGAAAATACACTTTGTAAATGATAGTGAAGTAACTAATGCAACTGTTGAATATGACAGCACAGTAAATAAGGTTAAAATTAGTAAAGCAACACAAGTTAATGGTGCAGATGTATTAACTACTAATGATGTGGACTCTAGTTTAAGTAGTTCTAGTGTAAAACCAGTTCAAAACAAGATTATTAAATCTGCTTTAGATGGTAAAGCGAATATTTATTTTAATAATGGAAATCCTAATAATGAACATCCTAGTGATAATGTATCGGGTTTAGAGGGAGAAATTGGAGATATTTGTGTTGATACTTCTTCAAATAAAACTTATATTTTAAGTGGTATTTACCATAGTTGAGGTGATAATATGGCAGTAATACAAGACCCAGAAATTCCTAGAGTAGGTGGAAATACATTTTATGTTTGGAAAGAAATAGCTCCAAATTTAGAGGATTATTTTACAAGAAGTCAAACTAACGGCCTAATTAGTAGTGCTACTAATCCATTATCTAATAGAATTTCTGCATTAGAAAATAAAGGAGTTAGTTATGGTACTCTTGGAGGCACTACCTCTGCATTTACAGTTTCAATTGATGGTGTTACATTAACCCATGGAACTGTAATTGTTGTTTATAATGCAATAGGTAATGGTGCTTCTAAAGATTCAACTCTTAATGTAAATAATTTAGGAGCTAAACCAATTTATTATAATGCTTCTGTTGGAGGAAGTTATTTAAGAAATAAAACTGTTCAAATACTTATGTACAATACAGCTATTGTTTCTACTGGTTGTTGGCAATTAGTTTATTCATATGATAGTAATACAACTACTGGTTCTGAAACAAATATTGAAGCTGGAACTTCAGATACTAAATTTGCAACTCGTATAAGTGTTGTAAATTACATTGAAGATTTATTAGGTGATATTCCAGATCGTGTAGAAAGTTTAGAAACTGGTGCAGTAACTATTGACTCTTCTTATTCTACACTATCTGCTTTACAATCTGCATTAACCACTTTATCCCCTCATAAGATTTATTTAATACCAGCAAGTGGTAATGGAACTAATAATGCTTATGATGAATACATTGTAAAGAATGGTGCTTTAGAAAAGATTGGTACAAAAGAATTATCTCTTAATGGTTACTTTAAAACAGCTGATTTTAAATCAACATTGTATAATTCAGTTACATCTATTGATTGTACTACTGCTCATGTTGGAGTTGATGGGGCAACAGAAGATGCAATTAATATTAAAATTAACTTTGCAGATTAGGTGATAATATTGGCTTATAGAATTAAGAATATCCTACCAGCTATGAAGGAATTCTTTTACACCAAATCTGAAATATACAACTTTTTATCCAATAAAGCTAATGTATCACACACCCATTCATCAGTTACTATGACAGTTACTTTTACAGACAACACTACTAAAACTTATACTATTTATGGTGAGGAGAGTTAATGTTAAATTTTAATAATGCTTCTAACATTACTATTGGTGGTAAAGAAGCTAAAAAAATTGAGATTAATAATGTTGTTGTTTGGGAGAAAAGTAGCATTTCTATAGCTTTAACCACTTCTAGCACTAGTGTGTATTGGGGTCAAAATGTTACTCTAACAGCTACTGTATCTCCAGCTGTTGAGGGTTTAGAAGTAACCTTTAGTAATGGTGTTACAGCAACTACTAATGCTAATGGTGTAGCTACTACCACAGTTAACAAATCAACACCTCAATCAGCTAGTTTTACAGCTACTAGTAGTGGAAGTCTCTCTAATTCAGTTAGTGTAACTTGGAATAAAAGAAATCTTACCCTCACACCATTACATACTGGAACACTTTATTACGGCCATTATCTCCGTTACAAAGTTACAGATAGTGTAAGTGGTTCAGTAGTTACTGGTTTAAGTGGTTATATTAATTATGGGGCTGGCAGTAATTATAATGTTACTGTTAATAGTAGTGGTTATTGTCAATTACAATTAAATTTAGGTACAAAAACATCTACAACATCTACATCTTATAGTGGTAAATGCAAGATAACTGGTAATTCATTGTATAATACATCATCAGAATATTCTGCAACCTATAATTATTGTCCTAGTAAGAAATATAATACTTCTCTTGCTTCAGCTTCTACTGGAACTGGTTGTACAGCTACTTTCACTAGTGGAAAATATTATGGTCGTTGGTATCCTTCAAGTTCTGATTATACATTAGTTGGAGCTTTAAAAGGTACTGGTACGGCTCGTGCTTATTTAGCTAGTAGTGGAGGGAGTGGAGCTTGTAAAAGACTAGAAGAATTATATGTTAAAACTAATGGTAAAAATGGAACTACTGCTGTTAGTGGTACTGTTTTAGCTATTGGTTATTATATTGGTCCTAAAAGAGCTTCTACTGTAACTGTTAAATTTAACAATATTGCTATTCAGCTTTATTCTAATAGTGAATGGGTTACTAAAGCTACTGCAAGTAGAACTACTACATTCCCTACAGATTATCCAGACCCTTATTATACTGGAACTTTTAGTTTTGTGCCTACCATGAGCCAATTAACTAGTGGTTATATACGATTAATGGCTAATTTCACAGAGAATACTCAATCTAATGTGGGATATGTTTACATTGGAGAATTCTATCCTCAAGTTTGGTATAGTCCTACTCAAACTTTCAAATCTTAACTTTCCACTATGTTAAGTGAGGTGAAATCATGGCATATACTAAAGCACAAATAAAAGACTCTGTACAAAGAGTTGTTAAATTTATAGAAATTAATAAAAAAGCACCATTAACAGTTCGTGTAAATAAAGATACTCTTAAATGGGCTGAATGGAAGAAACTTGCAGAAATTAAAGATGCTGAAACTAGATTGAAAAACTGGATTAAAACTAATAAAAAATATCCCAATTATGTTACTACTTGTGATATTAAAGTAGATGATTCTATTAGTAAACAAATTTGGAATGATGTTAAATTAACTACTTCTTCAGCAACTACCACTAATCAAACTAGATTTGTAAGTTCTCCTTATTTACTCAGTTCTTCATGGGTTAAACAAGATTACGATACCAGTTGTGCATTAAATTCTATTCAAGAAAGCTTTTATAAATTAACTAAAATAAAAGTGGCTGAATCCACCATGTACAAATTAGGTTATACTGGTTCAAGTGGTACTGGACATGATGGAATTAAAGCTATTGTAAATTGGTTGAATAAAAATTATAAAACTAATATCTCTGTTGAATTTAAAAATTTAAAGGATTTTGGTAAAACCTCTAAAGAACAATGGACTGCAATAGGTAAATTAATGAGTAAATCTAATGTGGCTGTCTTCTTTCATATTTATTACAGAAATGGAGGCTTAAATTGTACTTCAGCTATTACTAATCAAGACCATGGGCACTATGAAATTTTAGACATTATTAATGTTGGAAATGGTTATGTAAGAGCTTTAAACAGCTTATCCGGAGGTTATCTCCAAGATAGGAAAATTAGTGTTCAAGAGTGTTTTATGAAGAAAATATCCCAACCATCTGTGATTATTTTAACTAAAAAATAATCACTATTTTATAAAATTTATATATTATTAAAAACTTAAATGTATACAAGGTGAGTTATCAGTTCTAGTTTACCTCCCAAAAATACAACTAATTTTACTTAAGATAACTCACTCATATACAGGGTTAATTGAGATTATCTATCCCAAAATTCTAAGTTTACTATAATTTATAGGTAATTTCAATTTCACCCATATTTTTTAAACTTTTTTTAAAATTTAATCTGCTTATTTTTTATATAATTATTAATAAATATTATAATAATTGTTAATTTTAGGGAGGAAGATTATGTCTAATTTATCTGAAATAAGCTCATTTATTTGGAGCATAGCTGACCAAGTATTAAGAAACTCATACAAAAGAAATGAATACCAAAAAGTAATTTTACCATTCACTGTTTTAAAAAGATTCGATTCAGTATTAGAATATTCTAAACAAGATGTTTTAAATAATTATAATCAATACAAAAACCAAATTGATAATCTTGAACCTATTCTTAAAAGAGTAGCAGTAGATGAAGAGGGTAAAGAACTAAACTTCTATAATTTCTCAAAATATGACTTTAACTCATTATTACAAGACCCTGACAATATAGAAGAAAATATGATTTATTACTTGGATTGTTTTAGTGATAATGTTAAAGACATTTTTATTAATTTCGATATTAAAAACCAAGTGGCTAAATTAGCTAAAGCTAACTTATTATACTTACTTATTAAAAAATTTTCTGAAACAAAAGTTGATTTAAGTCCTAAAAATATCTCAAATCATGAAATGGGAACATTATTTGAAGAATTAATCCGTAAATTCTCTGAAACTTCTAACGAAGAAGCTGGAGAGCACTTTACACCAAGAGATGTAGTAAAACTCATGACAGAACTTATGTTTGTAGGTGAAAAAGGATTAG
>JAKSUD010000081.1 GCA_024409185.1 archaeon | reverse complement strand
ATATTTAATATTTTATTTTATATTAGATTATGTTTCAAGTTTATTAGATTTATTATTGTTATATGGGTGAAAAAAATGGTAGAAATTTCCAGACTTTATGATTTAGATATTTATACTTTAGCAGGACAATATGTAGGGCAAGTTCATGATGTAGTTCTTAACATTAGATACGGAACTATCTCTAGACTTCAAGTAAGAGCTGTAGAACCAGAAAAGAAAAGTGTAGGGCTTAGAGATATGTTCAAATCTGGTCTTCAATTTGCTCCTGAAGAAGAACCTGTAAGATCTTTCCAAGAAGGTTTAATGAATATTGATTTTGATAAAGTAAAAGCTATTGGGGACATTATCTTAATTAATCCTCAAGATATAAAAAGACCAGTTCAACAACTTCCAGGTGAAGCTACTATAACTCCTAATCAAGAAGTTACTAAAACAGTACCAGTACCTGAAGTTAGACCTGAATAAATATGTAGTTTAAGCTAATTATTTAGCTTTTTCTTTCATTTTACTTTTTTTATTATATTTTTATTTTAACAATTTTTAGTTTATTTTATATTATTTTTTAGATTTTAGAAACTTTTTTATATTTATTATTTTATAATTATTACTACATTTTATCGATTATTTATTTTAGATTAGTGATGATTATATGATAATTGGAATTGTTGTGTGTGGTGCAATAGCTAATATTATAGATCATAATATTAGTGTTGAAAAAGATGGTATTGATATTAAATATTTCTTTGATAGAGATGTTGAAAAAGCAGAAAATTTAGCTGTTTTAGCTAATGGAATAGCTGTTTTAGAATTAGAAGATATGATTAAAGAAGTTGATTTAGTCATTGAAGCAGCATCTCCAAGAGCACTTAAAGGATTTGCATTAGATGTAATTGGTGCAGGTAAAGACTTAATGGTTATGAGTGTTGGTGCTTTAATGGATAATGAATTCAGAGAAAAATTAGTTGAAACTGCAACAAAAACAAATTCTAAAATTTATGCACCATCTGGAGCTATTGTAGGTTTAGATGGTATTAAAGCAGCATCTATTGGGGGAATTACAGAAGCTTCTTTAACAACAAGAAAAGCTCCAAGATCTTTAGGTAGAATTGTTGAAGAAGAAGAAATTTTATTTGAAGGTAAAGCTTCTGAAGCTGTTGAAAAATTCCCAGTAAATATTAATGTAGCTGCTTCTTTAAGTATTGCATGTAATATGGATATTGATGTTAAGATTATTGTGGACCCTAAAGTAGATAGAAATGTTCATGAAGTTGTTGTAAAAGGCGACTTTGGTGAATTTAGAACTCAATCTAAAAATCATCCATGTGAAGCAAATCCAAAAACAAGTATGTTAGCTGCTTTCTCAGCTATTAAATTATTAAAAAGCTTTAATGAACGTTTTTCAATGGGAACTTAATTTAAAGTATCCTAAAACTATTTTATTTAATAATTTATTAATTATTTTATTCAATTATTATTTATACTAACTATTTAAGTGATTTGATGAAAGATTATGAAATTTATTCAAATTTAAAAATTCCAAAAGGTTCTAATATTATTTTAAGATTAGATGGACGTAAATTCCATACTTTATCTCGTAAATTAAATTTAGAAAAACCTTATGATTTTAATTTTTCATCATTGATGGTGGAAGTATCTAAAGATATATTCAGAGAGTTTTCACCTAAATTTATTTACACATTCTCAGATGAAATTAGTATTTTGCTTGATGAAATTCCATTTTCAGGAAGAATTGAGAAGTTAGACTCAATATTTTCAGCTATTGCTTCAAGTTCTTTTATTTATCATTTTACTAATGAATTTGCAGAAAAAATGAATGTAAATTTTACTGAGGATTTAAAAGAAGATATTTTTCCAATTTCTTTTGATTCAAGAGTAATCCCTATTGTTGATGATGAAATATCTGATTATTTTAAATGGAGACAAGATGAATCTTGGAGAAATTGTGTTAATGCTTATGGTATTTGGGCATTAAATAAAGAGTATTCAAGTAAAATAGCTAATTCTAAAATTAAAGGACTTAAATCTGGAGATATTCATCAGTTACTTTTTGAGAGAGGAATTAACTTAAATGATGTTGAAACTTGGAAAAAAAGAGGAATTGGTATTTATAAAAAATCTTATGAAATTGAAGGTTTTAATCCAGTTAAAAATGAAAAAACTCAATCTACTCGTCATAAATTATATGTTGATTGGGATTTAGAATTATTTAATAAAGATTTTTTTAATAAATTCTAATTTGGGTGTTTTTATGGTTTTTGATAAAGTTATATCAAAGATTTTAGATAATGATAAAAATCAATTTACTAAAGTTATAATTGATGAGAGTGTAATTGATTCTATTGTTTTTTATTCTAAAAAATCTTATCCTAATGAATTTTTAGCTATGTTTGATGGTTTTATTAAAGATAGCACTCTTTTTATTGATAGTTTAATATTTTTGCCTGGAGAACGTTCTCATACAGGAGCTAGTTTTAATGATTGGCTTTTACCTCCTGATCAGAAAAAGTTGGGTACAGTCCATTCACATCCAGGATATAATTCTGCTTATCCTTCAGTAGCTGATTTAACTACTTTTTCTAAATATGGTCAGTTTCATATTATTCTCTGTGAACCTTATTCTTTAGAAACTATGGAAGCTTATGATATTAATGGAGATTCTACTACTTTTGAAGTAGCTAGATTTAAAGAAGAAAAAGAAGATTTGATGATGGAAGATTTAGCAGAAATTAAAAAAGAAATTGAAAATGATGAATCTTCATTATCTGAGGATATTTTTACAAAAATCAATAAAGCTTTTGCAGATGACGATGATGATTTTTATGATAATTTTGATGATGAATTAGAAAAAGTAAATAAATATTCTGAAAAGTCTGAAAATTCTATAGAATTAAAAAATCCACAAAATATAAAAATTCAAATAATTCTCAATAAAAAAGAATAATTCATTAAATTCAAGTAAATTTTAAAAAAGAAAAAAAGAATAGGATTTAAATCCTATTAATACTATTTTTAACAGATTAATTAAAGTCAGATACTTTAATTAAATTTTATAATTAAAGTTTAAGACTAGTAGCATC
Source organism: archaeon (assembly GCA_024409185.1). GTDB lineage: Archaea > Methanobacteriota > Methanobacteria > Methanobacteriales > Methanobacteriaceae > Methanobrevibacter. The sequence continues at coordinate 1,695 of JAKSUD010000081.1, read as the reverse complement.
TTCTACATTACTTAAAGCTTTAATTTCTTCGAGAGCTTCTTTAGGAGCTTCATTATCTAAAGTAAGAACCATAATAGCATTTCCACCTTGGATGTCTCTTCCTACTTGCATAATTCCTACATTAACATTGTATTCTCCTAATTTAGTACCAATAGCTCCGATACTTCCAGGAACATCTTTATATTTAGCAATAAACATGTCACCTTCAGGTTTTACATCTACTCTGTAACCATTAATATTAATAATAGTAGGTTCGTGTAAGTAAGTTCCTATAACAGAGAATTCACCTTCATCAGTTTTTGCAGTTAATTTTACTAAAGATCCATAACCTTTGTCATTATCATTTTTAGCTTCAGTTATGTCAATTCCTCTGCCTTTTGCAATGTTTCTTGCATTTACTGCATTAACTCCACTATCACTAATTGGGTTTAATAATCCTTGTAAAACAGTTCTTGTGAATAATTCTTGATTTGGAAGTTCAGCTATTTCTCCACTATATACAATTTCTAATTCTTTAATTGCACCTTTAGTAGATTGACTTAAGAAGCTTCCTAATTTGTCACAAACTTTTAAGTAGTCGTTTGCATCTTCAAATCCACTATTATCCATACGCGGCATGTTAATAATGTTTTTAGGCATTTTTCCTTGGAATAAATCAATCATTTCATCCGCTACAATAATAGCTGCATCTCTTTGTGCTTCTTTAGTAGATGCTGCAATATGAGGAGTACAAACAATATTATCTAATTCGAATAATTTGTTTTCTTTTGCAGGTTCTTCTTCATATACATCTAAACCTGCTCCACCTATTTTTCCTTCTTTAAGAGCATCGTATAATGCATCTTCATCAATGATTCCACCACGTGCACAGTTAAAGATAAATGCAGTGTCTTTCATTATTTCAAATTCTGCAGTAGAAATAGAATGTTTAGTTTCAGGAGTTAAAGGAACATGAATAGTAATTATGTCTGCTCTTTTTAAGAGTTCTTCTTTAGAATCTAATAATTCTACACCCATTTGTTTAGCTACATCTGCAGGTAAGTATGGATCGTAAGCAATTGCATCCATTTGGAATGCTTTACATCTGTTTACTACTTGGGAACCGATTCTACCCATTCCGATTACACCGAGGGTTTTATCTTTAAGTTCCATTCCCATAAATCTTTTCTTTTCCCATTTGCCTGCTTTTGTAGATTCATCAGCAATAGCTATTTTACGAACAGCACTTAAAATTAATCCCATAGTGTGTTCTGCTACAGTAATTGAGGTAGATTCTGGTGCATTTACAACCATGATACCTTTTTCAGTAGCTGCATTTACATCAATATTATCTACACCTACACCAGCTCTTGCAATGATTTTAAGATTATCTGCTTTAGCTATTGTTTCTGCAGGTAATTTGGTTCTACTTCTGACGATAATACCATCATATTCTCCGATAGTTTCAAGTAATTCTTCTGGAGTAATACTAGTATCTACTACAACATCAGCAACTTCTTTTAAGTTTTCTATACCTTTTTCATTTATTGCATCTGCAATCAATGCTTTCATTTTCTCACCAATTTAAATAATAATTATAATTTGTATAATTTTGATTTTTAAAGAATTTTAAAATAGTGATTATACGATTTAAGTATAAGCATAATCTTTTAAAATAATGTTTTAAAATTATAATATACAATTAATCATAAAATA
>JAKSUD010000080.1 GCA_024409185.1 archaeon | reverse complement strand
TTACTTATTGATTGGTTAGATAAATATCTTTATGATTTAGATAAATTTGTTATTATGGATCTTGACCATATTGCTAAAAGTAGCTTAAGAAGAGTAGGAACCCTTTGTACTTTTAATGATTGTATGGGAAATACATTAGCTATTGGTGCAGATGGTTCTATTTATCCATGTTATAGGTTTGTTGGAATGGATGAGTATATTATGGGAAATGTTTATGATAATCCTTCGATGGAAGATTTAATGGAATCTGAAGCTTGGGGAAAACTTATGGACTTTAAAAACTTTGTAGATGAAGATTGTGCTGATTGTAGGTTTATAAAGTTCTGTAGAGGAGGATGTCCTTATAATGGTATTGTGGCTACTCAATCTCCTAAAGCTGTTGATCCTCAATGTGAAGCTTATAAAATGATTTTTGGTGAAGTTGCAAGACGTGCTAATGAAGACTTTAAGAAAAATGCTATGGCTGCATTTGGTGGAGCTCCTAAAGTTCGTCAAGAAGGAGAACCCTTTTCAATAATGGATTTAATGATGAAAAGATAAGATAAGTATTAATTAAATTTATATACTTGTTTATATAGAATATTATACACGGAATTATTTTTTAATGTTTTACATTAAAAATAATTAAAAACAACTCGAAATATAGAGAGAATTTATTTCTCTCTTTTTTATTAATTATCATATAACAACGTTATATTTAATAAACTTTTTTTCTATTTTTTTAATTTTTTTATTAAGATTTTCTTTATTATCTGAATTAAGATTTAATTAAAAAAAAATAAAATATTATGTTATAAATTAAATCATTACCTCTTATTTTAATTTTTTTTAAATATTTTTACTTAGAAAAATCGAATACTTTATATGTGATATATTACATAAATAAGTAAAAATAATTTTAAAACTATTAATTTATTAATTAATTTATATTTAAATGTGAAATTATGAATTTTGATATGAAAAAATTTTATGTAATTTTATTATTTTCAGTAGTTCTATTTGCGAGTGTTTCAGCTACTTGGGCTACGGATATAAATAATGATTTAGATGATGTGGATATTTTGTCTAATGATTTAGAAATAATGAAATTGATGATATAAATGAAAATAAAAGTTTTGAAGATATTCAAACTTTAATTGATAATGCTAATGAAAATGATACAATAGATCTTGATGGAACTTATTTAGGTTCTCGTAAAGAGATTATTGTAAATAAAACATTAACTATTGAGGGACATGGAGCTACTTTAGATGCTAAAAAATCCTCAAGAATTTTTAATGTAATCTCTCCTAATTGTATTTTTAAAAATATTAATTTTATTAATGGAGATGCAGGTTTTAATGGTAATGGAGGAGCTATATTATTTAATGATATTGGATATGTATATAATTGTACTTTTATAAATAATACTGCTGAATGTGGTGGAGCAGTATATGGAGGTTATATTTTTACTTCTGAATTTATTAGTAATATTGCTCAATGTGGTGGATGTGCTGCTAATTCAAAATTAAGTAAATCTACTTTTAAAGATAATTTTGCTAGCTATGGTAAAGATGTGTTTGATGGATGGGCATATAATTGTATTAGTGATAATCTTCTTAATGAATCTATAGGTGGTCAATATTGGGATATAGGAAATTATTCTTATATTATATTTCTAGAAGATGAAAGTGTATATGTAACAGAAGAAGCATATATAACTGCTCAATTATTTGATGAAATGGAACTCCTTTATCTAATAAAATTCTTAATTTATTCCTTTTTGATTGTGTTCTTAATGCAACTACAAATGAAAAAGGTATAGTAATTTTTAATTGTAGTGAATTTACAGATGAAGCAGTTGAAGATTGTCCTCCTGTAGGATATGTAAAATTAGTTGAAAATAATCTTTCTAATAATGCAAGTTTTGTTTTATTTATTAATAAATATCCTTCTTATATAACTATTGATAATGTTAAAGGTAACTTTTCTAAATATATTGATATTAATGCTACTATTAAAGATAATAAAGATAATCTTATAAGCTATGGTACAGTTGAATTTATAATTGCTGGTGAATTTATAGAATCCGAAGTGAATAATGGTAAAGCTACTTTTAGATATTACTGTGAAGATGTAGGAAAATATGATATATTTGCATCTTTTTCAAATAATGATAAGTTTGCTAATTCTGATTGTGAATATATTTTAACTGTTGATAAATTATTTACTACTTTAAGTGTTTCTACAACAGGTACTGCTTATAAAGCTACTAAATTAAAAGTTGTATTAGCTAATTGTAATGTAGATATTGTTCCAGTTACTCTTACTTTCAGTAATGGTAAAAAAGTAACTTTAAACTTAAATGAAGGTGTTGGATATTATAATATTCCTTATGCTCCTGGAAAGTATAATGTAACTGTTTCTATTAATAATGTTCTTTTTAAAGCGAATAGTGTTACTAAATCTTTTACTATTTCAAAAGCATCTGGTGCAGTTATAACTCCTACAAAACTCACTACAACTTATAATAGTGGTAAATACTTCCAAATTAAAGTTACTCATTCTGGAGTTGCTATGGTTGGTGTTAAACTTGCACTTAAAGTATACACTGGTAAAAACTATAAAACTGTTTATGTAACTACTGGATCTAATGGAATAGCTAAATACAGTGCTTCTAAACTTTCTATTGGTACTCATAAGATTATTGTAAGTAGTGCAGAATCAACATCTTATATGACTGCTTCTAAGAAAACAAATTATGTTGTTATTAATAAAATACCTACTACAATATCTGCTCCTAAAGTAACTAATAAATATTATTCTAATAAATATTTCAAAGTTACTATTAAAAATAAGGTGACTGGTAAAGTAATTAGTGGTTTAAAGATTAAAATTAAAGTTTATACAGGTAAGAAATATAAAACTTACACAGTAAAAACTAATACTAAAGGTATTGCTTCTTTAAGTACTAAATATATTAAAAGAGGCACTCATAAAGTTGTAATTAGTTCTGCTAATGCTAAATACACTGTTAGTAAATCTGGTTACCTCATTAAAATTTATTAAATGATGTTTTATTCATCATTTCTTTATTTTTTATACTTTTTTATTTTAACTATTTTTTATTTTATTTTCAATTAATTTTATATGCTTTAAAAAGAAAATATAAAATGTTAAATTAAGTTTAATTTATCAATTAATATTATTTTAAAAAATTGGTATTGATAATTATGGTAGAAATTAGAATTGGTCTTCCTAAAGGAAGTTTAAATAATGTAAAAAGAGGTAATACTTACCAATTATTTGTAGATGCAGGATATGAAGTTAAAGGATATAATCCTGGTGATGAATCTTATGAAATTGAAATTTTAAATGATCCTGAAATTAAAGCATTCATTACTCGTCCTCAAAGTACTCCTGTAGAACTTAATCGTGGTATGGTAGATGTTTCAATTGTTGGAGAAGATTGGGTTAAAGAAGAATCTGTTTTAAGTGATAATGATATCGTTAAAATTGGAGATTTAGATTATGGTAAAACCCGTCTTATTGTAGCTGTTCCTAATGATGCTCCTTATAATAATTTAAGTGAATTCTTCCGTGCTAATGCAGATAGAGATACTCCTATTTTATGTTTTACAGAGTATCCAAACCTTACTCGTAAACATATTATGGAAAATGAAGTTTATCAAGAACTTTATGGAGATTCTGTTCCATTTGTACAAGTTAGAGGTTTAACTGATGGGGACAATAAAATGGTACAAGTTATTAATTCTGATGGTGCAACTGAAGTTTATATTGCTAAAGGAGCAGACTTAATTGTTGATAATACTCAAACTGGTTCAAGTTTAAAGAAAGCTGGATTAAAAGAAATTGAAACTATTGTTCATTCTTCTGCAGGTCTTTATGCTGGTGTAGCTTGTACTGGTGAAAAGATGGAAAAAGCTAAAATGATTTATAAACAACTTCTTGGAGCTATTACAGCAAGAAAATACTTTGATGTTAAGTTTAATATAGCTAATGATAAAGTTGAAGCTGTTTCTAATTATTTAGTTGAAAATAAGTTTTGTAGTAATGAACCTACTATTAATGAAGGTTCCAGTTTTACCCAAATTAATGTTTTAATTCCTAAAGGAATGTTCCCTATGATGTTAGATGGAATTAAAGAATTTGGTGCTTCTTCAATTGTTAGAAGTGATGTAAAACAATATGTAATTTAAGTTAAATATTTTTATTTAACTTCTTTTTTTATTTTATTTTTATAATTTTTCTTAACATATATTTTGTCATGATGGGCATAATCATAGAATATAACTGTTTTTTCTTTTTTATTAACTTTAAATATAATTACATAACTCTTATTAATATGAACTCTTTTATATTCATTTAAAGGTTTTTTAAGATTTTTATAATGGTTTTCATCATATTCTAATGTTTTTGCAATTTCTTTTATTTTATTTAAAATATTTTCCCTAGATTTTTTATTTTTTATTTTTCGAATTTCTTCTTTGAATTCTACCATATATAAAATTTTATACATAAACACCACTAAGATTAACTAATTTAATCAAAAAGTTCATCTAAGTCTTTAAGTAATTGAGGTGTTCCTTTTTCAATTTTTTTTATTCTATCAATATATTCTTGTTTATATTCTTCAGAAGGTTCTTCTTTTGGAGAGTAAGATGTAATAACTTCTCTAGTATTTTTAAATTCATTAAGAATAATGTTTTCTTTTGATTTTTTATTCATTTTTAATCCTCATTTATACTATTTATTTAATTTTAATAATTTAAATTTTATTAAATAATTAGATGTACTTTTAATAATTAAT
>JAKSUD010000008.1 GCA_024409185.1 archaeon | reverse complement strand
TATGGCATTATTATCTGCTATTGTAAATGGTGTTTTAGTTATTACTGCAGGTACTGCTGCTGTTGCAGTTTTCAGTGCTGCTTGGAGATTAATTGGAATTGGAGTTACTCCTGCTATTGGAGTAGGTACTGCTGCAGTTACTGTAATTGGTGTAGCATACGGTGCTAAAAACTGGGATAATATGAAAACTGCATTTAACTCTGCTATTGAAATGGGTTTATGTTTATCTTTGGCAGTATGTGTAATATTCTATATTTTTGCTGGAGATTTAGCAAGTTTATTTGCTTTTACTCCAAAGAATGCTGCTTTAGCTCCTCAAATTGTAGAATCTCTTAGAATATTATCTTTATACATTGTTGTTGTGCCATTTGGTTTAGTTGCAACTTTCTTCTTACAAGGTGTTGGAAAAGGTGTAAAATCTTTAGTTTTAACATTTATGAGAGAATTAATCTTTGTTATACTTGGTATATTCTTCTTTGTATTTGTAATGAATTGGGGAACTGACGGAGTTTATGTAGGTATGATTGTTGGTGCATTAATTGGATCATTAATTGCTTACGGAATTGCAAGAAGAGATATGTTTAAACTAATTGAAAAATAAAGCTAAAATTAAATGGAGGAATTTTATATTCCTCACCTTTACTTTTTTTAATAATTTTTATATTTTTAGTTAAATAGGTTATTATTTTTTCTGTTTTTTAGTGTATGATTTTAATAAAAAAGAATAACTATTTAATATTTAAAATACATAAATATAGATGATTTATAATTTTAAAAATTTATAATATGTAAATTTCGACTATGATTTTAATTGTAGTTCAATTATAAACCTAATTTAATTTTATTTATCTTGGTGTTTTAAAATGATTTTATTAAATGAAAATACTAAATGTTTAGTTCAAGGAATTACTGGAAAACAAGGTCGTTTCCATACTGAACAAATGCTTGAATATAATACAAATATTGTTGCAGGAGTAACACCTGGTAAAGGTGGACAAGAAATTTTAGGTGTTCCTGTATTTGATTCAATTGAAGCAGCTAAAGAGTTTGATCCAGAAATAAATACTTCAATTATTTTTGTACCAGTTGCTTTTGCTAAAGATGCTGCTTTTGAGTCAATTGAACATTTAGATCTTGTTATTATTATTACAGAACATATTCCTGTTCATGATACTATGGAAATTATGGCTTATGCTGAAAAGAAAGGTGTAACTGTAATTGGTCCAAATACTCCAGGAATTATCTCTCCTAAAGTAGGTAAACTTGGAATTATGCCAACTCATATCTTTAAAGAAGGTGATGTAGGTATTATCTCTAGAAGTGGTACTTTAACTTATGAAATTGCAAGCCAATTAACTAATGCAGGTATTGGTCAAAGTAGTTGTGTTGGTGTTGGTGGAGATCCTATTATTGGTACTCCTTCTGTAGAAGTTATTAAAATGTTCAATGAAGACCCTGAAACTAAAGAAATTGTTTTGATTGGAGAAATTGGTGGTAAAGCTGAAGAAACTGCTGCTAAATATATTAAAGAACATGTAAAGAAACCTGTTGTTTCTTATATTGCAGGAACTACTGCACCTCCAGGAAAAAGAATGGGTCATGCAGGAGCTATTATTAGTGGTAATACTGGTACTACAAAAAGTAAAATGGAAGCTTTAAGTGCTGCTGGTGTTAAAGTAGCTAAAAAACCTTCTGAAATTGTAGATTTAATTAAAGAAGTTCGTGGAGAATAATTAATTTAAATTTCATTTGAGGATTTAATTTAAATTAGTTTAAATTTAATTAATTCTATTTTAGAGTATAAATTAGTAATTAAATTACTAATTTCCTTTTTTTATTTAATTATTTTTTTTAAATCATTTTTAATTATTTTCGAGTTGTGATAAAATGGATAAAGAAGAGATTATTAATAAGCTTTTAAATGGTGAAATGAGATTATATCAAATTGATAAATTCACTGAAAATGCTACTGAAGCTCTTGATATTAGAAGAGAATTTATAGAAAAACAATGTAATTGTGAACTTAATCAAATAGCTAATTACACCTTAGATATGGAAATGGCAATGGCTAAAAATATTGAAAATCCAATTGGAACTGTTCAAATTCCTATAGGTGTAGCTGGACCATTAAAAGTAAATGGTGAAAATGCAGATGGTGAATTCTTTGTACCTCTTGCTACCTCTGAAGGAGCATTAGTCGCTTCTATTAATAGAGGAGCATCAGCTATTTCTGCTGCGGGTGGGGTAAATGCAAGAGTTATTGGGGATAAAATGACAAGAGCTCCTGCAATTAAAACTGAATCTGTTATAGAAGCTGTTAAAGTTAAAAATTGGTTTGAAGAAAATTTTGATGAGTTAAAAGCAATAGCTGAATCTACTACTCGTCATGGAAAATTAGTTAAAATTGATCCTATTATTATTGTTGGTAATTATGTTTATCCTCGTTTTGTTTTCTCAACTGGGGACAGTATGGGTATGAATATGGTTACAATAGCTACTGAAAAGGTTTTAGCTAAATTACACGAAGATTTAGGTGTTCATGCACTTGCATTAAGTGGTAATTTATGTGTTGATAAAAAACCTGCAGCTATTAATATTATTGAAGGAAGAGGAAAATCTCTTGTTGCAGATATTTTAATTCCTGAGGAAATTGTTAAATCTAAGCTTAAAACAACTGCTAAAGCAATTGAAGAAGTTAATGTTGCTAAAAATTTAATTGGTTCTGCAGCTGCTGGTGCTATGGCTTATAATGCTCACTTTGCAAATATGATTGGAGCTATTTTCTTAGCTACTGGTCAAGATGCAGCTCATGTTGTTGAAGGTTCTTTAGGAATTACAACTGCTGAAGATAGAGATGGAGATTTATACTTCTCTGTAAATATGCCTGATGTTCCAATAGCTACTATTGGTGGTGGAACAAGACTTGAAACTGCTCAAGAAGGTTTAAAGATTATTGATTGTGCAGGTTCTGGAAAAGTTTCTAAATTTGCTGAAATTGTTATTTCAACTGTTTTAGCAGGTGAATTATCTTTAGTGGGGGCTATTGCAGCAGGTCATTTAGCTAAAGCTCATGCAGAGCTTGGAAGATAATTTTTTATCTTCTTTTTATTTTTTAAATATTGTTTTGATGATTGTTTTAATTTTTACAATATTTTTAAAACAATTTCTATTTTTTCTAACTATTTTTGATATTTTTTATTAACTGTAGTTATTTTTTTTAATTTTATTTATTAACTGTTTAATTTTTATCTATAATTTTTAAAATTTTCTTAGTTGATTTTCAATATTTTTTGATTTTTTTCATAAACTTTATATACTTAAATATATATATTATAAGTGAATATTTAGACAATGAGATTTTAGTTTAAATTATTTAATAAAATTAATTCTAATTTATTTAAATCTTTTAAGTTATTTTTTATTATCATAAAATATTCATATTCATTTATTGGTGAAAATATGATTATTAAGACACCTGCAAGATTACATATTACTCTTTTAGATTTAAATGGGTCTTATGGTAGAATGGACGGTGGAATCGGCTTTTCTATTCAAGAACCTCAATTTATTTTAGAATCTGAAAAAGTAAGTGGTCATGGAATCTCAATTGAATTTGATGATAAAATTACAGATGAAGAAGCTATTGAAGAATGTAATTTAAAAATTATAGATGCAGCTAATTTAATTAAAGAACACTATAATATTGAAGATGGATTTAAATTTAAAGTTCATACTGCATTTCCTCCACATTCTGGATTTGGATCTGGAACTCAAATAGCTTTAGCTACTGCTAAATTAATTACAGAAACTGTTGGAATTGAAGCGACTTCTGTAGAATTATCTACTATTGTTGGTAGAGGTGGAACTTCTGGAATTGGAACATATTGTTTTGATGATGGTGGTTTTATAGCAGATGGAGGGCATAGTTTAAAAGAAAAAAGTGGTTTTTTACCATCTTCTGCATCTAAAGCAAGTCCACCTCCAATTATTGGAAGATATGACTTCCCACAAGAATGGGATATTATTGTTGCAATTCCACCTTATGGATTATCTATTCATGATGGTGAGGAAATTAACTTATTTGAAAAATTCTGTCCTCTTCCTGATGGAGAAGTAGAACAACTTTCTCATATTGTATTTATGAATTTAATTCCTTTCATGATTGAAAAGGATATTGAAGGATTTGGTTGGTGTATTGATGAGATTCATAAAAGAGGATTTCAGAAAGCTGAATTAACTTTATATGATGAAAGAATGCACAATTTAATGCAAACTATGAGAGAGGCTGGAGCTTATGGTGTAGGGATGAGTTCTTTTGGACCTACTGTATATACTGTTGTAGATGAAAGAAACAAAGAAGATGTTTTAAAAGCTACAAGAGAATTCTTAGGTGAAGAAGCTCCTATTTTTGTAACTAAAGGACAAAATACTGGTTATACTATTGAAAAATAGTATTTCTATTTTATTTTTTATTTATTTTTATATTTATTTTATTTAACTATTTTTTTATTCTAATTAAAATTTTATTTTTTCAAGTGATTTTATGGTTAATGAAGAAAAAGACTTTAAAAAAGAGTTTGAAGAATTTGCACGTAAAATAAAAGAAGAAAATAATCCTATTTTTAGTGATGATAATTTAGAATTTGTTGATATTGATAATATGCTTAATCTGAAATCATATAATTTTAGTTTAAAAAATGAGTCTAATAATTCTAATTTTGATTTTGAAGATTTAAACAGTTTTGAAAATTTAGATTTTAATGAAGATTTATCAAAATATCCTCAAATAGACTTAGAAACTGATGATATTAAAATGAGTTTAACTATTAAAAAAGATTATTCAAAAATATCTAATTTAGAAAATAGAAAAAAAGAGTTTATTAAAGATTTAAAAGATTTTATCGATGAATTCGATTCAACAGAAGAATCAAAGGAATTAATGGAAATTTATGATTAATTTTTATTTTTATTCTCTTCATCTTCTTTTTTATAACCAATAATATCAAATAAAGTTTTTAAATCTACTTTTGTTTCAAAACAACCTGATCTTGAAAGTAAAACTCCTTGTGGATGATAATCAGCAAAAGCCATCATTGTAAGATTTAAATCTTCATAACAAGCTACACCTATAACAGATTCAAATTTATGTTTTTGAATGATTTTTTTAATAAAACTTGATCCTGGTACAATAAATACTTTATAACCCATAGGTTCAGCTTTTTCTTTAATAATTCCAATTGCACATTTATTACATTTTGTACATTTAATTCCACTTTCTTTAAGAGTTGCTTCACATTCAGCTACTCTAAGACAGTGTGGAAGAACAATAATCTTCTTTTCAGGAGGAATGCTGTCAAATTTCTTTTTATTTGCTCTATTTCTTAGAATTATTCCTACTTGATCTACTAAAGTATCATCAAAACCTAATCTTTTTCCAACACTTTTAAGTGGAGAATAGAAAACATCAATAATGAATATTATAAGAGAAGGAAATATTAAAATATCCTTTTTAACAAGAGTCCTACTTAAGAGTAATACAATGATAAATAAGATAAAAAGGGCAACTAAAAGCATAATTAGTCCTTGTCCTAAATATTGAAAGAAGTGTGATAGAGTAAACATTTTAATCATTTGATTTTTATTTAATTTTATAGTTAGTTTTGAGTTTTTTAATTATTTAATTACTTTTTAATAAATTAAAGTATTAAAAAGGTTCTATTTTATAGTTTTTAACTTCTCCTTCAATAATTACTCCATCTTTTGATTTAATGATATTTAAACCAGATAAACTATCACAAGAACATAAAATATCTTGTTCTGGATGAGTTCCTGGTCTAATTCCACAATCTAATCTTACATTTTCTCCAACAGATAAAACCATTTTAAGTCTTTTAGATGCAGGATGTTCTTTTGGAAGTACAATAATTGGTGATTCAATATCTCTTGTAATATAAGCAAGAGCACGGATTCCTTTTTCATATTTTTCACCAAGATTAAAGGAAGAAACAGCTATTAAATCATCTTTTTCGAGGTATTGTACAATTTCTTCATTATCTGCACCTTCAATGAAAAGCATCTTTTCTTCTCCAGCTTTTACAATACCTATCATTCCACTTTCTCCAAGTAAGAATAATATTTCATCTTTATTGAATTTTATTTCTGTTGTCATATTATCTTAGATTAATTAAGTTTAAAAAAAGTTAAAATATAAAAATTAAGAGTTTTTTTATTTAATTTTTAATAAAATAATGTAAAGTAAAAATTTACTAATAAATTAAATATAATTGATTTATTAAAGTAAATTTATTCTTTACATTCAACATTTTCACTTTGGCAAGAAGGACAAATAACCTTTTTACCTAAGCCTTTAAAGTCATTTCCACAGTCAAGACATTTATATTTTTTAGTTTTCAATTTTTTCATTGAAAGTTCAGCCATAGGGCCTCCAGCACTACACATAAATAATCACCTGTTTTTAAGTTCTAATAAACAAATTTTAGCTTTATGAATTTATTTTAAATTTCCATAGTCCTTTAGTGTTTATTAGACTTAATATTATTTCTATTCATTTTGATATTTATATATATTAGGTTAAGTATAATATTAAGTATAATATTAAATATAATATTGTTATAAACATATTTTAAAATTATTCCTTATTTGGAGGTTAATTATGAAATTAGAAAAGAAACATATAGTAATTATTGCTATTATTGTTGTAATTGTTGCTATAATTGGAGCTTATGCTTTAGGTTGCTTTGATTTTAGTGAAAAAACTGAATTTAATAATAATTTTATAAGTGGAACATTTACTGGTAATGTTACTAAAAAGCCAATCGATTCTTCTCTTAATAATTCAGAATGGACAGATTCTTATGTTGATAAAGTTAATTTTATAGAATATAATATGTCTTGTGTTAAAAATGGTTCTGTTTTAATGGATCTTTATTCTATTCAAGGTTTAGGTAGGCCAGAGGTAAGAGATATTAATGGAGTTTCATGGAATATTTATTATTCTCAAGCGGTTCCAACTACTAATACTAATTCAACTGATAATTCTTCTGTAATGAATGTATATGTTTGTCAAGCAGATAATAATGGAGCTTCTGTTATAATTTATATTATTTCCTCTTCTAATAAAATTAAATGTGATGGTTCTTTATTCTGTGATTTATATAAAAATTATGTAGAATCCTTATTAAAGAGTATTTCATTTAAAGATAACTCTAAAGCTCCTAAATTACATGAAGTTTTAGGACTTCAAGAATCTGATATTCCTGAAATTGTTAAAGAAATTGATGAAGTTAAATCAAATCCAAATTTCACATATTAAATTAAATTGCTTTTAATTTATTTATTAGATTTTAATTTAATTTTTAGTTTCTTATTAATATTTTTTTGTGATAATATGAAAGTTACTGTATTTCATGCTAATGAATGTGATAAAAAGAAATGTACAAGTTCTAAAATGGAAAAACAAGGTAAATGTAGGATAGTTTATAAAATACATCAAATTCCTCGTGGTGCTGTTGTTTTAAATCCTTTTGCTGAGAAGGCAGTTTCAATGGAAGATAAAGGACTTGTAGAGAAAAAAGGTGTTGTGGGGCTTGATTGTTCTTGGAATAAAATATCTTCTTCTGCTACTTTCTTTTCACTTTCAAAATATCATAGATCTCTTCCTTTTTTAATAGCTGCAAATCCAGTTAATTTTGGAAAACCTTGTATTTTATCAACTAATGAGGCAGTTGCAGCTACTTTGTATATTACTGGTTTTAAAGAAGAAGCTAATTATATTATGGATGGTTTTAAATGGGGTCATTCATTTATTGAGATGAATTATGATCTTCTTGAAGCATATAGTTCTGTTGAAACAAGCGAAGAAGTAGTTAAAATCCAAAATGATTTCTTAGAAGAACATAGTAAATAAATTTTATTATTTCACTTAAAATATTACTATTTTTTACTATTTTGCTCTTTTTGGCTGATTTATAACTAAGATTTAAGCTAACATTTAAATACTATTATAATCATATATTTTATTAATAGTTATGATTATGTATTAGCTATTTCATTGACTTTTACTATCAATTCAAAGAACATTATATAGTCATATGGGATTGTTCTTCTTGTGAATTTTTACTGAAGTTATTATATTGATTAATTAAACAGGTTATGGAGGATTAATAATGGCAAGATTTGAAGAAGCTGAAAACAGAATGTTTAATGTAAAAATCTGTTTAAAATGTAACGCACGTAACCCTGCTGGAGCTACTACTTGCAGAAAATGTGGTTACAAAGGTTTAAGATACAAAGCTAAAGAACCAAGAGGATAGATTTACTGTCTATTTTCTATTTAAGAGAATTTTATATTCTCTTATAAATTAGCTATTTTTTTATTTTATATACTATTTTCACGATATATTTTATCTATTTTTATCATATTTTTATTATTTTTGCTGTCTATTTTAGGTATTTTTTAGTTTATTTTTTTATTTTACCATCTATTTTTTTCTATTATTTTTTAGTTATAATAAAAAGTTTAAAATACTAATAAATACAACTAATTATTAATATATAAATTAATTTTTAATCTATTTTCATTGTGTGTTAAAATTAATAGATAATTGTGAAATTAATTTACTTTTTAAATTTAAAAGTAATAAAAGGGATTTTATGAAAAATGTAGAAGAATATATTGGTGAAATATTAAAAACTCGTAAGGTTCATTTAACTTTACTTGATCCAGATGAACAAACTCCAGAAGATGCTGTTGCAATAGCTAAAGCAGCAATTGCTGGTGGTTCTGATGGTATAATGTTAGGCGGTTCTACTGTAGATTCAGAATCATTAGATAGTACTGCTAAAGCATTATCTGAAAACATTGATTTACCTATTATTTTATTCCCAGGTAATACAAATGGTGTAAGTAAATATGCAGATGCATTATTCTTTATGAGTTATTTAAACTCTAACAATCCTTACTGGATTATTGGTGCACAAGCTTTATCTACTCCTGCAGTTAAAAAATCAGGTGTTGAACTCATTCCTATGGGTTATGTTGTAGCTGAACCTGGTGGAACTGTTGGCTGGGTAGGAGAAGCAAGATTAATACCAAGAAACAAACCAAAAATCGCTGCAATTTATGTTATGGCTGCAGAAAACTTAGGTATGAGATATTTCTATCTTGAAGCAGGTTCTGGTGCTGATCAACCTATTCCTCCTGAAATGATTGCTTACTGTAAAAAAGCAACTGATAACATGGTTATTACTGTTGGTGGAGGAATCCGTGATGCTAAAGCAGCTTTCATGGCAGCTAAAGCAGGTGGAGACATTATCGTAACTGGTACTGTTGTAGAAGAAGTCGATGATGTTGAAGGTAAAATCAAAGAAATTGTTGCTGGTATTAGAAAAGCAAGTTTATAATTGATTATTAAATCCATTTTTAATTTTTAAAAGTGATTTTATAATTATTCATGAGGATTTTATTCTTTAGGATTTTATTCTCTAACTTTTTTTATTTTTATTTCATATTTTATTGTAATTTTTTAGATACTTTTATTAATTTTAGATATTTAATTTAAAGTAAGGAAGAATTTTTTAATTATAAAAACATTTTTAAGTGAATAATTTAATCTAAAATAAGGTTTTTATCATGTTAGATTCATTATATACTGAAGCTATTAAGAAAAGAGGCCAAATTAATAAGAATTTAGAAGAGATTTCTAAAGTTAATTCTATTGATGTAGATAGAGTTTGGTTTGAAGAAAATATTAATCCAAGTGGAAATAATGTTAAAATAGCTGCAGGTGATGGTAGTTATAACAAAAAGAAATATTTAAGCTTTAATTTTTATGCAGTTTCAGCAGTGTCATTTATTTATCAAGATAAACTTGAAAAAATTGAATCAATTGAATTAGATACTTTACCTCATCAATCTTTTTTAGAAGATAGGTTAAGAAATATTATGAGTGTTTTTGAGCTTAAAAATGTAATTAAAACAATTAATGAATATGATGTTGATTGTTATTTAGATGATGGATCTCTTTTGGGAGATTTAATACGTCCATTTCCTGTAGAAAATAAATTATCTAATGAAAATAAGGAAAAAATAATATCTAAATTTAGAGAAAAATTAGAAAATGAGATTCAAAATAATTCATTAGGATTATCTTCATCTAAATTTAAAGAAGAGTTTCCAGAGCTATTTGGAGTTAAAACAAGTACTTTAGATGATTTTAACAATACCTCTAAAACTTTAGATGACTTTGAAGAAAAGAATAATGAAATAGATGAAGATTCTTTAATTTTATTTTTAGAAAATATTGAAAAGCTTCTTACATTGTCTTATTTACTTAAAAATGAAAGAAAAATAGTAGCTATTTCTAAAACTTCATCAAGTAATGATTTATTACATGCAAATGTTCCGGATATGGCTATTTTAGACAAGTTTAGTAAGAAAGCAGGATTTTCTAAACCTTATTATAAATATATCTCAACTGAGATGAAAAGAGAGTTTCCAGTTGAAAATGAATTCTTTAGAAACTTAGTATTTACTGTATTCTTTGCAAGATTAGATGATTTTAAGAATATTATAAAAATTGAACTGCCTTATAAAGCAGATGAAGATGAAATTAGAAAAATCTTATCTGATTTAAAAAGAGATAGTGTAGATGGTTATCCTTATCTTTTAAAGAAAGCTCACAACGAAGTTGTTATTAAAAATAAAGATATTAGTAGTTTATCTAAGATTATTGGTTTTTATGAAAAATCAGGTCGTGAAATGCTAAATTAAGTTTTATTAATTAAGTTTTATTAATTAACTTTAAATTAATGATTATTAAATGATTAAATTATTATAAATTAGCTAATTGAGGTAATTAAAATGATTATTGGAAGATGTGTTGGAGAGACATCACTTGTAGAGGTAAATTTCATATCTAAAGATTTACCAAAAGTAGGAGAATATGTGACTTTAGAATATGATGGAAAATGTGTTTTAGGTATGATAGAATCTATGGTTAGAGGTAGTGTTTCATTAAATAATGACATATATGACCCAGATACTATTGCTAAAATAAGAGAAATCGAAGGGGATGACTCATATATTAGAGGAAAAGTTACAATTCTTGGTGATGTAGATGATAATTTAAGACTTCCAAGAACTCCAGCACCTCCAGGAACTCCTCTTAAATTAGCTACTAAAGAAATTTTAGATCCCATATTAAAAATGAAAAACTCTTTAAAATTAGGTCATTTAATATCTCAAGATGATGTAGAAGTCTGTGTTGATGTTAATAAAATGGTATCAAGACATTTAGCTATTTTAGCTATGACTGGTGCTGGTAAATCAAATACTGTTTCTGTAATTGTTGATGGTTTACTTGATTATAATGCTTGTATTCTTATTTTTGATATGCACTCTGAATATGCGGGTGCTGAGTTTTCAAATGGTGAAGTGAATATTATTGAACCTATTGTAAATCCAAAATATATGGAATTTAATGAAATTAAGAAATTAGCTAATATTGGTTCTAATGCAGCTATTCAAGAACGTTTCTTTAGAAAAGCATTCTTAAAAGCAAATGATAAAATTCAAAAATCTGAAGTTATTTCCACAGACTTTTTAGAAATTATGCTCAGTATTTTAAATGAATGGTATCTTGATGAGGATATGTTTGATTCTAAAGATAAAAGCAAGATTATGGATGTTATTAACAAAATTGAAGATTTAAAGATTAAATATGACCGTTTATTTAATACAAATGTAAGTAATATTTTAAATAAACTTGAAGTTGGTAAAGCTAATATTCTTGATTTAGGACAAGTTGATGAAAATACTGCTGAAGTTTTAGTATCTCATGTTCTTCGTCAATCTCTTAAAAGTAGAAAAAGAGCAGTTAAATACAATGATAAAGATACTTTAAGATTCCCAGTATTCTTTGTTGTTGAAGAAGCTCATATTTTAGCTCCTCAAAGCCGTAATCCTGACTCTAAATACTGGATTACTCGTATTGCAAGAGAAGGTCGTAAATTTGGTTTAGGTCTTTGTTTAGTAAGTCAATCTCCAAAATCTGTTGATGGAGAAACCTTAGCTCAAGCTAATAATATGATTATACTTAGACTTGTTGAGCCAAAAGACCAAAAACATGTTCAAACAGCAAGTGAAAGTCTTAGTGAAGACCTTGTAAAACAATTACCTTCATTAAATATTGGTGAAGCTATGGTTTTAGGTCTTATGACTAAAATACCTACTCTTGTTAAAATTGATGAGTTTAAAGGTCGTAAAATTGGTGGAGATCTTGAAATTACTGATGAATGGTCTTCATTTTTAGAAATTAAAGAAGAAGAACTTAAAAAAAGCAATCAAGAGTTCTTTGATTTAGGTGGAGATTATTAATAATTTTTATTATTTTTTTAATTTTTCTTTTTGTTTTTATTAGAAACGAATACATAATCTATTGTTTTATTATTTTCTTATGATACTA
>JAKSUD010000079.1 GCA_024409185.1 archaeon | reverse complement strand
TTACAATCATTCTGTATTCCTGGAAGTGTAGCAGATAACAGAAAAGTAGGTTTAGGACATGGAAACCTCGCATCTATGCTTTTATCTGAAGATAGTGGTTGTTTTGCATTTTGTGCAGGACACGAAAGTTTTGCAGCAGCAGAAGGAGCTATTGGTATTGCAAACTCTGCTAATAAAGTAAGAAAAGAACCATTAAGAGTTATTTTAAATGGTTTAGGAAAAGATGCAGCATTAATCATCTCAAGAATTAATGGTTTTACTTATGTTGAAACTAAATATGATTACTTTACTGGTGAAATCGAAATAGTAAGAGAAAAAGCTTATTCTGATGGTGAAAGAGCTAAAGTAAGATGTTACGGAGCAGATGATGTAAGAGAAGGTGTAGCTATTATGCATCTTGAATCTGTTGATGTGTCTGTTACCGGAAACTCTACAAATCCAACAAGATTCCAACACCCTGTTGCAGCTACTTATAAAAAAGAATGTATTGAACAAGGTAAAAAATACTTCTCTGTTGCATCTGGTGGGGGAACTGGTAGAACTTTACACCCAGATAATATGGCAGCAGGTCCTGCATCCTATGGTATGACTGATACTATGGGTAGAATGCACTCTGATGCTCAATTTGCAGGTTCTTCTTCTGTACCAGCTCATGTAGAAATGATGGGATTAATTGGTATGGGAAACAACCCAATGGTTGGTGCAAGTGTAGCAGTATCAGTTGCTGTTGAAGAAGCTATGAAATAATTCTATTTCAGCTTCTTATTTTTTCTTTTTTTAACACTTCCTTTAAAAATCTAACTAAAATTTCTTTTTTTAAAAAAATTAATTAAATTTTAAAATTAGTTTTTTATTTTTAAAATAATAATTATTTAATCTTTTTTTCAAAATTCATATTAAAGGATATGGTAATTTAGGATTGTCTTTTTTAGGTTTAGGACCACCAATTGCATCTAATCTTAATTTTAAGAACTCCTCTCCAATTTCAGTAGCTGCAAAAATTGGAATAGATTGACCTACTGCAAAAGAATTTCTCTCCTCTGCAATATCTCTTAAATGTTTAGATGCACAAGAAGTTACAACATCACAATAATCAAAAATAGTTTCACAATCTTCTCTTGATAAACCAGTTGTGTGGACTGCAAATAAATAAAACTCAATATTTTCATTATTATCTAAATTATTATCATTTAATTCATTTAACTCTTTTTCAAGTTTTCTAAGTTCAATTGCATCACTTGGAAATGCTAAAGTAATAGCTATTTTCTTAAATCCATTTTTAATAGCTAATTTAGCACCTTCAATTTGGTCCATAGTTGCATTATCACAATCTACAACATTATTTTTACCAATAGCTTCAATCACTTCAGGAATTGGAGTAGTACTTACAAGCCCTGAGACTCTTCCTCCAACACCTTGAGAAAGTTCAGGACTATCTACAATTACAGTTCCACAACCTTCACAAACCATAACTGCACAATCAATAATATCTTCTCTAAGAAGAGTGCAAAGAGTTTCAGATATTCCAAATGCTAAAAAGTCTTTCATTTTTAATTGCCTATTCTTTTTACACATTCCAAAATCATCAACTCTAAATTGCATATTTTCTTTAATAATATCTTTATTTAGTGTTTTAATATCACGATGATCTAAAAATAAAGGACAAAATTCAATTATAGGTTCACCTACTTCAACCACTTTCCCATCTCTAATTACAACTTTAGCTTTACCAAGGGCTTCTATAATATGTTCATCCATAAAAAACACCTAAATTAGTTAATTATATTAATTTTTATATAATCTCCTAAATAAATTTTTTATTCTAAATAAATTTTTTAAAAAATTAATAAGATATATAGTAAAAATAGTAAATCATAAAAAATAGGAATTTAAAACAACAAGATAAAATATAGGAAAACTCCTATAATTTATCTCATTATCTTTTTAGAGGCTCTTATATAGAGGTTAAAATGTTTAAAACTAATTTTTTAGTAAATGAATGTTTAAACTTATTTTAATTAATAAATGTATAAACTTAATTTTAATTAATGAGCGAATAAAAATGAATTGGTTGATATTAAACAAAAGGTTAAATATGAGTGTGTGAGTGAGTAGAAAGATTTAATACCAACCAATAAAATTGATAATTAGCTACTGTAAAAATAGCTAATTATTGGTGATTCAAAATTTAAATCTAATATTAATGAATAATTATACAATACTTATCTAAAAGTATTGTATTAATTCATCTTCTTTTTCATGTTTAGGTTTAACTTTATCCATAGCTTGATTAAAGAAGTCCATTGTAACTTCTTTTGCATCAAGATTATCTCTTAAAGTTAACATAGCTGCTTCACGGCAAACTGCTTCAATATCAGCCCCTACATAACCATCAGAGTTTTTAGCAAGTTTAGATAGTTTTACATCTTTTGCAAGAGGCATATCTTTAGTATGAACTTTAAATATTTCAAGTCTTGCTTTTTCATCAGGAGTATCAACTTTAATATGTCTATCAAATCTTCCAGGCCTCATAAGCCCTGGATCAATGATATCTGGTCTGTTAGTAGCTGCAATAATAGCTACATCTTCTAATTCTTCAAGACCATCCATTTCAGTTAAAAGTTGATTTACAACTCTTTTAGTTACTCCAGAATCTCCAAATTCTCCTCCTCTTGATGATGCAATTGCATCAATTTCATCAAAGAATATTACAGTTGGAGCAGTTTGTTTAGCTTTTCTAAAGACTTCTCTTACACCTTTTTCAGATTCACCAACCCATTTAGATAAAAGTTCAGGACCTTTAATTGCAATAAAGTTAGCTTCACTTTCATTAGCTACTGCCTTTGCAAGTAAAGTTTTACCAGTACCTGGGACACCATAGAGTAAAGTACCTTTAGGTGGTCTTACACCAAAGTTAGTGAATTTATCTGGATATTTAAGTGGCCATTCAACAGCTTCTTTAAGCTCTTGTTTAGCTTCTTCTAATCCCCCTACATCATCCCATTTTACATCTGGAACTTGTACAAGAACTTCTCTTAAAGCAGAAGGTTGAATTTCTCTTAAAGCTAATTTAAAGTCATCTTTAGTTACAATAAGTTTTTCTAAAACTTCTTGAGGAATTTCTCCTTCAGATTTTAAATCAGGAATAACTCTTCTTACAACTCTCATAGCTGCTTCTTTAGCAAGAGCTTGTAAATCTGCACCTACAAAACCATGAGTAGTTTGAGAAATTTCATCTAAATCAACATCTTCAGCAAGTGGCATTCCACGAGTGTGAATTTCCATAATTTCTTTACGTTCATCTCTATCTGGAACACCAATTTCAATTTCCCTATCAAATCTACCAGGTCTTCTTAATGCTTGATCAAGAGAATCTGGACGGTTAGTTGCACCAATTACAACAACTTGTCCTCTTGAATTAAGACCATCCATTAAAGTTAAAAGTTGTGCAACAGTTCTTCTTTCAACTTCTCCTTGAGTTTCTTCACGTTTTGGAGCGATAGCATCTAATTCATCAATAAATATAATAGATGGAGCATTTTCTTCAGCTTCTTCAAAGAATTCTCTTAAGTTTTCTTCAGATCCACCAACATATTTACTCATAATTTCTGGACCATTAATTAAGATAAAGTGAGCATCACTTTCATTAGCTACTGCCTTTGCAAGTAAAGTTTTACCAGTACCTGGAGGTCCATGCATTAAAACACCTTTTGGAGGTGCAATACCTAATTTATCAAATAATTCTGGATTTTTAAGAGGAATTTCAATCATTTCACGAACTTTTTTAACCTCTTCTTTTAATCCACCAATATCATCATAACTTATATCTACAAGGTTAGAAACACCTTCTAATTTGGATACATCTACTGGTTCTTCTTTAATTTCAACTTTAGTATTTGGACCAATTACAACAATTCCACCAGGATTAGTACTTACAACAGCTAATTTAATTTGAGTTAAAGCAGGAATATTTCCCATATTTGGGAATCTTTCTCCGAGTAATCCTCTTGGAACTCTTGGAGCTCCAAATCCAGTAGCTATAATATCTCCTTGAACCATTACTCTATTACGGAAAAGGGAGTTGACATCACCATTAATTCTTAATCTATTTTGAGTAGGTGCAAGAACAACTTTTTTAGCTTCTTTTGCTGAAGCTTTTTTAATAATTACTTCATCACCAATTGATGCACCTGAGTTTTTACGAGTAGTACCATCAATTCTAATAATTCTACCAATTTCACTTTGAGAATGAACAGCAATAGATGCAGTAGATTTAGATCCAATAATTTCAATTAAATCTCCATCATTAAGACCTAACTCAGCCATAGACTCTGTGTCGATTCTAGCTATGTTTTTTCCTATTTCATTTTGAGCTAATGCCTCTGCAACTTTGATTTTAAGTTCAGTAACCATAATTTCACCTCATAGGTTTTTAATAATAAATAATTTAGTAATTTTAGTAAGTTTCTATTTTTGTAAATTTAATGATTAGTAAATTTTGTATTTTAGTAAAATTTTCTTTTTTGACAAATTTAATAATCTATAAATATAAATATCATTTTAATAAACAAATGTAATTTTAATTCTCATGTTACAAAACTAAAAGACAATCATTAATAATAATTTAAGGTTTATTTTAAAAAATAAAACCAAAAATTATTTAATGATTAATTTTGAGGAAAATATATTCTTTTTTATGGTAAAAAAACCATTTTTAATGATTTTATCAAATATTTCTTTACAAAAATCTTTTAGTAAGTTTTTGTAACTAAATAAAGATTGTACTACCTAGTATATAAATGTTTCGCTT
>JAKSUD010000078.1 GCA_024409185.1 archaeon | reverse complement strand
ACTGCTGCACTAATAGATGCACTAATTCCTGCTCCAGAGTAGAATAAAATCATAATACCATCTACAGCACCAAGTCCACCAGGCAAAAGAGGGACCATACCCACTAAACATGCAATAATAAACACTTCAGCAACAACAACTAAAGAAACATTAGCACCAAATGCTAAAAATACACAGTAAACTCTTAAAATTTCCATAAACCAAACAATAAAAGATAAAGGTAATGCATATAATAATACATTTCTATCAGTGATTAATACTCTCATTGTTTTTTGGAAACCAGAAACATAATTTCTAATCTGAACTTCATGTCTTGGTTGATATTTCTTATAAAATCTTTTAACAAGTTTTACAATCCAATTAGTAAGTTTAGTACCAAAAGATTCATTAACAGACATATAAATTATAATACAAACCAGTATAGTGATTGCTGTAACACAAGCAATTAATACAGCAATCAAAATAGGACTTAATGTAAATGTAAAAATCATACCAATAATTGTTATAATAGCTAAAATAATAAATGGAAAAGTATCTAATGCACGATCTCCAAGTACAGTAGCAAAAGTCATGTCAAAAGTATAATCAGATTCTTTTGATAAAACATAAGCCCTTACAGGTTCTCCTCCACCACGACCACTTGGAGTAATATTATTAACAGCTAAACTAAGCAAAACCATTGGTAAAAGTTTTTTAATAGTAACATCACCCATGTCTGCACTCTTATTAATAATATACCAACGTAATGTGTACATATAATAAGTAATAAATTGTAAAATAACAGCAAGAATAATATACAAAGGATTAGCATTTTTAAGAGCATTAATAACAGTATCAATACCAATAAAATACAGAATAACTGCCATAATTAGCAAACCAACAAATAAAAAAACTAATGTTTTGCTATGTTTTTTAAAATCTACCATTATTTCACCTTAGATTAAATAATAATTTTTAAATTAAATAATAAGAAATCAAATATTTAATGTTATTATATAATATAAAAAATCTATTATAAAAACTTAATTAAAAAATATTTATATATAGTATATAAAGAAAATCTTTAAATATATAAAAATCAAAATAATAAATTGATGAGATATATAACTGGAAATGACATACGTATAATTTGTCACTATCTTGGAATGATTATGCAAGGAGTAGGTTTAGTATTATTAATACCTCTCATAGTTGCATTAATCTATCAAGAAGGAGATTATCTTTGTTATGTTATTCCTTGTTTAATTTCAATTGCATTATGTACTTTTTTTACTAAAGAATACGAAAATTATACAAAACTTAGATTTAAGCATGGAATGATTGTATCATTATTAGCTTGGCTTTGGGCAGCAGGAATTGGTGCTGTAATAATGATGATGTGCTTAGATATTAGTTTTTTAAATGCTTTTTTTGAAAATATATCTGCTTGGACAGGTAGTGGATTCACTTTTTTCCCAAATGTAGAAATTTTACCTCACTCTATCCTCTTTTTAAGAAGTTTAGAAGAGTGGATTGGAGGATTAGGAATTGTTGTTATTTTTATTGGAATTATTATAAGAAGTGGAACATCTGCTGCACGTCTTTACAAATCTGAAGCAAGAGAAGATAAAATCAAACCAAGTATTACAAATACTTTAAGAAAAACATTAACAATTTATGTTATTTATACTGTACTTGGAATAGTTGCATTTATTTTATTAGGACTTCCTATTTTTGATGCTGTAAACCTTTCATTAACCTCAATTTCTACAGGAGGAATGTCTATTAAAAATGCAAATGTAGGTTTTTACCAAAACAATTTAGTTTATATTGTAACTATGATTTTAATGGTTTTAGGAGCTACAAGTTTTGCAGTACACTATAGAGTTATTAAAACAAAAGGAAAAGCTCTTTTAAAAGATATTCAATTCCAAACATTAATTGTTACAATTGTTTTTGTATTTACCATAATACTTTTAACTACTAATATTGTACCAATGGAAATTTTATTCCATGTAATTTCAGCTATTACTTCAACAGGTGCGAGTATTTCACCTACTGCAGATATTTCTCTTTGGCCAGGATCTACTTTAATTCTTTTATTTATTTTAATGGCGATAGGAGGGGCTTCTGGATCAACTGCAGGTGGTTTAAAATTAGTCCGTATTTTAACCGCATTAAAAGGACTTAATCTTAACATAAGAAATATTATTTCCCCTGAAGGTAGGGTCATCCATACCAAAATAGCAGGCCGAATTTTAAAAGAAAAAGAAATTAAAGAAGCTACAATGTACATATCCATATTTATAATGTTTTCAGCTATAATGTGGTTTGTATTAGTTCTTTATGGAGCAGACCCTTTAAATGCATTATTTGATGCTATTTCTGCACAAAGTAACAATGGTTTAAGTACAGGAATTATTATTACAGAACTACCTGGAGCAATTAAATTAGCTTTAATATTTGAAATGTGGATTGGTAGATTAGAGATTATTCCAGTACTTGTAATTCTAAGAAGTCTTTTTGAATTATTAAAACCTGCTAAAAAGAAAAAGAGTTCAACTAAAGCTAAATCTAAAAAGAATAAAATTAAAAAATCACATGAAGACAAATTCAAAAAATCTCATGAAAATAAATTCAAAAAGCCAGAACAAGTTGAAAATCCATTTAATAATGAGATTAAAATATATGTAGATGATGAATTTTAGATAAAGTAAATTATTGAATTTTAGATAAAGTGAATTATAATTATAATAAATATTTATTAAATTCTTCAATACAAATAGACTTATTTTAAACTATTACAATATTTTTACTAAATCAAATCCTATTTAACATTACTAATTTTTAAGCAATTTATAATAATACGAACAAATATTACGAAAAACTTATAAATATAAAAAATTAATTATAATTATTTAAAAAAATTTAATATTAAATTATAGTGTGAAAATAATAGATTAATTTAGGGTGTTATCATGTATATTATTATTATGGGAGGAGGCCGTGTAGGTCTTTCTTTAGCAGAATTATTAATAAATGATGGATATGATATAACTATCATTGAAAGTAGAGAAGAATTATGTAATCAAGCATCTGTTGAATTAGATGCAATGGTTATTTGTGGAAATGGTACTGATACAAAAATATTAGAAGAAGCAAATATTGATGAAGCAGATGTTTTTGTAGCAACTACTGGAAATGATGAAGCTAACTTACTTTCTTGTATTTTAGTAAAAGAATATGATGTTCCTAAAATTATTGCAAGAGTAAGTAATATAGACCATGAAGAAGCATTTAAAAAAGTAGGAATTGATGAAGTAATTAGTCCTGAAAGAACTGCTGCAGGTTTCCTTGAAAAAGTTATTACTAGACCTAATGTAGCAGATTTAATTACTTTTGGTGAAGGAAATGCTGAAATTTTAGATATGAAAGTTAGAAATCCAAAATTATTTGGAAAAACAATTAGTGAAATTTCACCAACTAAAGATTATATGATTATTGCTAAATATGGTCCTAAAAGATTAGAAATTCCACAACCTGATGACATACTTGGAAATGGTGAAAGAATTTCAATTCTTGTAAAAAGTTCATCAATTGAAAAAGCTGAAAAGAAATTTATGGGTGGAAAAAGATTCTTATAAATCTAATCCACTAAATTATTTTTTTAAATTTTAAATTTGTTTGTAAAAATAAGAACAATTATTTTTATATCATAATCCATTATGACACTATTTTAATTATAATAACATACTTGCAGATAATTTAATATGATAATTTCCATTATCTACCCAAGGACCATGACCTGGAAGTAAATATTCAACATCCAACTCTTTTAATTTAGCTAATGATTCTTTCATAGATTGAACATTACCTCCAATATCCATACGACCAATACCACCATTAGCAAATATTGTATCTCCACAAATAAGAATCTCACCATCATATAAAGAGATTCCTCCTGCACTGTGGCCTGGAGTGAAAATAACTTCAAAATTAGCTATTTTATCACCATCTTGAAGTTCTATATCTACATCATGTCTTTTAACTTTAGATCCAAAAAGACCTGAGACAGTTAATTCACTCATTTCATCTCTTACAGATTCAGCATCAAATTCTCCAATAGCTACTTTTGCTTTATGGAAAAAGTGATTTCCTCCAATATGATCAAAATGACAATGAGTATTAACAATCAAATCTATATCATCTGGATTAATTCCAGTATCTTTAATAGCAGAATGTAAGTAACCTTCATTTTCACCAGTTCCACAATCTACTAAAATATATTTATATTCACTATCAGAGTCAGAATTATCAATTAAATAAGAATTAGAATCTGCAAAAAGTCCTTGAATACAATAAACATTATTAATTTTTTCCATTTAGAATACTCCTAAATTTTTATTCAATAAATTAAGTTAAAATTAGTAAATTAATTTTAAGTAAATTTAATATCTAATAAATTCTTTGATAAAAATAGTAAATAAAATTATTTAATTAAATTTAAAAAATTATTAAAATAATTTTAAATTAATAAATATAACTACTGTTATATTTGATTCGTTAAAAAAATGGGGTCACAGGGATTTGAACCCCGATCCTAGGATTTCTCTTGTCTCAGTACTCCAATTGGTCATCACTTCACTAATAATTAGTGTTAATCACCAATTAAATTACCGATCAGACTACGCGTTTTTCTTCAAAGACAACTGGAGTCCCAGATGATGCCAGGTTACACTATAACCCCATTACAAATGAAAAATAATTAGCTATATAAAATAGCTAATCAAAAAGCCAAGAGAGAGATTTGAACTCCCGTGTAATTGGTCTGCAGCCAACCGCT
>JAKSUD010000077.1 GCA_024409185.1 archaeon | reverse complement strand
TTTGAAGTAAAATAATGCTTTAAAAATCTTAAATTGTAATAAAACTAAATAAATAAAGTTTAATTTGATAAAAAAGTTTATATAATTCTTTAATAAATAAAATATTAAGGTATTGCCAAGTAATATTGCTGATGAAAGTTAAAAAATAGCAGGGGATAGTATCATGTTCTTAAACTTTTCCCTAGTACTCTTAGGGAGGTGATATTATGGTTAAGATTTTTTTAACCTTTGTCCTAAAGGTTACTCCAATACTAATTTATCATTATATGATAAATAACATTGGATTATTAAATATACTATTAACATAAACAAATAATCTTATTAAAGGCAATACCTTACCTTTAAATTAAATAAATTTAAATATTAGTTTAAATAAACTAAATTCAAGAACATGAAACTTATTATATTTTTTTAAAAAAATATAACCCTGGAAATTAGAGAGAATTTTTTCTCTCTTTTTTTATAAAATATAATATAACAATGTTATATATTAATTAAAAAAAATAATAAAAATAGCTAAAAAACTATTTAATTAATTTTTCTAAGGCATTTTCGAACTTATCAGTAATAGCTTCCCAATCATTAGATTTAACATATTCTCTTCCAGCTTTACCAATTTCTTCATATTTACCTTCATCAAGAATCTTTTGAGCAGTTTCTAAAACTTCTTCTGCTTTTTGAACATATTCAATACCATTACCATATCCAAATTCTCTTGAAATTCCAGGAAGTTCAGAAGCAATAACTACTTTTTCCATAGCTAAATATTCATAAAGTTTAATTGGAACGATATCTTGCATAATCTCTTCATCAATATAAGCAGGAAGAAGACAAAAATCAGCAGAAGCAAGGAATTCTGGAATACGTTCATAAGGTTGTCTTCCAGTTAAAATCAACTGATCTCCAAGTTCATATTCTTCTTTAATAGCTACCATCTTATCATAAGCATCTCCATCACCTACAATAAGAATCTTCATATTAGGATATTTTTCTTTATTTTTACCTAATTCAATAGCTAATTCTTTCATTCCAGCAAATTCATAAATCCAACCCATAAAGAATAAAACAGTATCATCTTCTTTAATATTGTATTCAGCCCTAATAGCTGAATCATCTAAATTAGGGTCAAAATCGTCTAAATCAATTCCAGCATCAATTAAGATAGTTTCTTTAGCACCTAATTCTTCTGAAAGTTCTAAAAGCTTTTGATTAATAGAAATAACTAAATCTGAATTATCAATAGCATCCATATTAACTTTTTTACCAAAGGATTGGAATATTTTCTCTGGAATTAATGCATATAAAACATCAATAAGATAATAAACAAAAGGAATATTATGTTTTTTAGCTAATTTAGAACCAGTGTATGCATTTAAAAGTCCAAGACCAACAATAACATCTGGTTTAAATTCTTCAATTTGTTTTGCAATTTCTTTTTTATGAGTAAAATACAAAGAAGCATAATTTAATGCAGGTTTTTTAATAAATCCTGGACGAATAACTTGTATATTTGCTTCTGGTTTTACTTTATGGATATTATCATAAACTTCCCTATGATAAATCCAACCTTCACTATCTTCTTTAGGCCAATCAATAGGATAATCAATAACTTTAACTTCATGACCTCTAAGTACCATCCTATCCATTAAATGGTGTTGTTGGTGAGGATTTCTTTTTAACCAATCTGATTCTTGAACAACTAAAATCTTCATAAAAACCACAATTTATAAACAATAATAAAATTCTATTAAATAATAAACTTAATCAAGTCTTAAACACTCTTTGAATTTACATTTTCCCAATTATAATTATCTAAAAACTTAATAAATGAAACATCATGATCATAAGTTACATTATTATCATCTTCAGTATATGCTTCATAGATAATAGCTGGAATTCCAAATCTATTAAGAGGAGCTGTTAAATAAGCTGGACTTGAAGCTCCACTACCGGGATTATAATAATCTAACCAACTAAATGCAGCAGATATATCATTAGCAAATTTATAAGCAACATTATTTTCTTCAACAGGAGTAAATACAAATCTTGGAACTCCCCAATTTCCATTACTATAATGTGTATCAACTGCAAATGTGAAGTTATTAGACACAATATCATTAACAACAAATGCTTTAGCTAATTTCTGACCTTCCATACGACTTTCTTCAAAGTCACTAGATCCATTAACAACATTAATTTTATAAACATAATAACATGCATTTAAGTCTTTAGCATTATTTTTAAGAGCTTTATACATTGCATTATGAGCTCCAGACTCACGAGGATGAGTACCAAGAATAATAGCTATTTTATTTGGAGAATCAGAATCCCCATAAGGTCCTTCTCTTACAACATTTCCAGTACTATTTGACCCAATAGTAACTGATTTAACTTCAGAATCACTAGTACCAGTAAATGAATAAACTGCTACAGCAGCTATAAGAATAATAATTACAATCGCAAATATTTTTCTAAAATTCAATCCAAAAGCAATTGGTTCATCTTTTTTTAAAAGCATTACAAAAACACCAATAATAGTTAAAGCAACTGCAATTGTTTTAGATATTACAAATTTAGCTAAATTAATTGTAAATATTAAAGAGCTATTTAAATTAGAATTTGAAGTTCTTGGGTCTCTTGGATTATAAGATGGAACTCTGGAATTAGATTGATTTTGAACTCTAGAATTAGATGTTCTTGAACTATTACTTGCTCTTGAAGAATAACTAGAATTCCTAGAATTTCTTAAACTATTTAAATTCTTTGAATTTCTTACATTCCTTTGATTATTCCCTCTTTTAGGATGAAGAGATTTTGGTTTAGCCATTAAATACACCTATAATTAAAATTTAAATATAGAAAAATTATAATAATATTATATAAATTATTATAATTAAATATATCTAAGTAAAAAATAAAATTAACTAATTTTAAATTACTAAAAACGTTGATTAATATTTTAATTATTAAAAAAAGTTAAAAAAAGTTAATTAATTTTAATTAATTGGGGAAAAACAATGAAAATGCCTGAAAAAATAGATTCAATTATGTTTGCTCCATGTGGAATGAATTGTCAAATGTGTGAAAATCACTTAAAAGACCATGGATGTCCTGGATGTTTAATAGAAAGTACAAATAAAACCAAAGCAGCTTTAAATTGTAAAATAAGAGCTTGTCTTGATAAAAAAGAATTTAAATATTGTGGTAGATGTAGTCAATTCCCATGTAAACTTATTAAAAAACAAGACAAAAATTATAAAAAACGTTACAATTTCTCAAGTTATGATAATGCTAAAAAGATTAAAAATAGTGGAATTAGTAGAATTATGAGTGAAAACAGATTAGATTGGATCTGTCCAGAATGTGAGGGCATTATAGCTATTCAAAGTAGAAAATGTAGTGATTGTGGATACGAAAAATAGTTTATAAAATACTCTTTAATAAAAAAAGAAAATAACATCCTCAAAAAACCTAAAAAACAATAATAAAAAGAGAAATAAAAAAATAAAAAAATAAGATAAAAATTATCTTACTTATTCAGTAGCTAATTCTACATCTACAGCTTTGACGGTTTTACGTTTTGCGACAGCAGCCATTTTGATAGCTTTTTCTGCAGCAGCGATACCTTCAGCTTCGAGGTATGCAACTAAAGCGTCTTTAGCGTCAGCACTGATTCTTTCTGCACCTGCTTTTTTGAAAATTTTTTCAGCAGCAGCTTTAGGAATAATTGCCATATTTTTCTCCTCCATAAATTAATTCACTCATTGACAAAAAAGCCTTAACGAGCTAATTAATAGTATAATATTACCTATATATAAAGGTTTTGCTAAAAATAAGAATTTATACAAATAATTTTAAATAATACTTACATATATCCACTAAATTTAAAAAATACTTGTCTAGACAAGAAATTTAAAAAAATGAATAAAATTATGAATGAATTTTAAAATATAAAAGCTCCTATCAAGAGATAAAAATAGAAAATTTTAAAAAATCCATCATAATTTAAAAATAACAAATTAGTTTTATTTTTAAAATTAAAAAGCAAAATAAGAATATTTTAAATTAAGAAAAAATTGAAATAAATTCAATATTTACTAAAAATAATTAATAAAAATTAAATAAAATTCAAAAATTATTTCAATCTTTTGAAAACATATGCAACAACTGCACCAAATAAATTCTGCCAAATTGAATAAACAGCACCAGGTACAGAAGCCATTGCTAATGTTGGAAATGCATTTGTAGCTAAAGTAGTAGCTAAAGCAGAGTTTTGCATAGCTATTTCAATAGAAAATGTTTTAGATTTATCTAAAGGCATTCTAAATATCTTACCTATTGCAAAACCACAAATATGACCTAATAAATTAAGAACAACAACAGATAAGAATATGAGAAGACCTACAGATAGGATCTTTTCAACATTATATGATATTACAATAGCTATAATGAAAATAACAGAAAGTATAGCAAATGTTGGAAATATAGGAGATACTTTCTTTACTGTCTTAGCGAAATAATGATTAATTATAAATCCTAAAACAAGTGGAATAATTACTATTTGAACAATTGATAAGAAAATAGCTAAAGCATCTACATTACATGTGTATCTAATATTAAAAAGGTTATTAAAGGTGTTAAAAAAGTTGCAAGTACTGTATTAACACTTGTTATTCCAATAGATAATGCAGTATCTCCATCACTTAAATAGGTAATTACATTACTTGCTACACCCCCTGGACAAGTACCAACAAGAACAAGACCAACAATTAAAGCAATATCAAAATTAAATAAACGAGCTACAATATAAGCAAGTAAAGGCATCATAACAAATTGTGCAATGGCTCCAAGA
>JAKSUD010000076.1 GCA_024409185.1 archaeon | reverse complement strand
GCAAAAGAACTTGGAGGAGAAGATGCTGTTCTTGCTGTTGTAATAGCTAAAGATTCAACAGTTGAAAAAAGAAAAAGAATACCAATTATACCTGAAAATCAAAGAGTAGAAATGGTAAAAAGCTTAAAACCTGTTGATGAAGCATATCTTGGATATGAAGGAGATATGTTTAAAATTGTAAATGAAATCAGACCAGACATAATAGCTATTGGTTCCGATCAAGACCATGATGTGAAAAAACTTCAAGATGCTTTAGATAAAAGAGGAATTAATGCTAAAGCTATGAGAGTTCATGATTATATGTTTGGTGAATTAGATAGTACTTGTAAAATCATTAAAAAGATTAAAGAATCAGATTTTAAAGATAAAACTGGTAAAATTTAAGATTATATTGATTAATAATTATCCAATTATAAATTAAATTATTAAAAATTATACTTCTAAAAAAGGATTAAAAAAATAAAAATAAAGGTGTAAAAATGGTTGATGTAGCTATTGTAGGTGGAAGTGGATACACTGGTGGAGAATTAATTAGAATTCTTTTAAACCACCCTGAAGCAGAAATTGTAGATATTACTTCAAGAAAATTAGATGGTCAAGAAGTTCATAAAACTCATCCACATGTTAGAGATTCTGGACTTGTATTTAAAAACAAAGCTCCAGAAGAACTTGATGCAGATATTATATTTGCAGCAACTCCTCATGGAGCATCTATGAAAATTGTTCCAGATTTACTTGAAACTGGTGCAAAAGTAATAGATTTAAGTGGAGATTACAGATTTAAAGATGTTTCTATTTATGAAAAATGGTATGGAATTGAACATACCTCAGATTTAGAAAGAGTATTTGGACTCCCTGAAATTCACAGAGAAGAAATCAAAAAAGCAACTCTTATTGGAAATCCAGGTTGTTTTGTAACTGGAGCTATTCTCTCAGGATATCCATTATCCAAAGCTGGACTTGCAGATAGGATGATTTTTGATTCAAAAACTGGTGTAAGTGGAGCTGGAATAAGTCCTGCAACTACTACTCACTATCCAAATATTGGAGATAATGTAAATCCTTACAAAGTAACTCAACACAGACATATGCCTGAAATTCAACAAGAACTTGGAGCATTCTCTGATGTTAAAGTATCTTTTACTCCTCATTTAGTTCCTGTAATTAGAGGAATTTTAACAACTAATCACTGCTTCTTAAATACTGAAGGTGAAGGAATTACAAGTGAAGAAGTTTTAGCTATTTACAAAAAAGAATACAAAGACGAACCATTTGTTAAAGTCTTAGAAGATGGTGAAATCCCACGTTTAAGCAGTGTTCGTGGATCTAATTATGCACATATTGGTTGTTTTGAAATTGATGAAACTGGAAGACTTGTTATTATTTCAGCTATTGATAACCTTGTTAAAGGTGCATCAGGTCAAGCAGTTCATAATATGAACATTATGTGTGGATTTGATGAAAAAGCTGGATTAAACATGTACGGTTTACATCCATAAAAAAATAAAGTATTATAATTAAATTAATTTAATCTTAAGCTTGATTAATATAAAGCTTGATTAAATTTTATTAAATACTTTTTTTATTGATTATTATTAAAACTTGGATAAACATATATCAAATAAATTTATATTAAATACATAAAATTTTATAATTAAAAATATATAAATAATATAAGAACACAAAATAATATTTTAAATTAAATATTAAAATATTAAAAAAACTAATATTAATTAAAAAAAATCCAAAATGGAAGATAAAATGAAAACATTAATTATATATTACTCTAATGAAGGAAATACAAAAATTGTTGCTGAAACAATTGCAAGACAATTAGGGTGTTATATTTGTCAAGTGAAAGATTTGAAAAAGAGAAAAGGTTTTGCTAATAAATTTACATCAACTATTGATGCTTTTAGAGAAACCAAAACCGAAATTTATCCTCCAAAAGTAGATTTAACTGAATTTGATACTATTTACTTTGGAACTCCTACTTGGGCTAATAACCCTTCACCAGCAATTACAACTATGATTGATAATTGTAATTTAATAGGAAAAGATGTTGTTTTATTTGCAACAATGAGTAGTTCTGGTGGAGAAACAGCTATTGAAAAAATGGAAACTAAAGTAACTTCACGTGGAGGAAGAGTAATTGAAAGATTCACTTTAAAAACTAAAGATAAAGATAAAAGTGAACTTGTAAGAACTAGTGAAGCTATGGTTCAATCATTAGATTTAAAAATGTATAGTCATTAAACTTTAATTATTTAATACTCATTTTTTTAATTTATTTTAAACTTTTTAATATCTTAATTTTCTTAAATTACATAATATGCTCATTTTTAATTTTTAATATCTTTGGTTTTAAAACTAGTTTTCTAGAGAAAGTCTAATTTTTCTAGTAAACTATTTAATAAAATAATAATGTAATTTATTATGTTAATTTAAGATTAATTATTATAATTATTTCTAACCATTAATTTAATCTAATTTAAATTATGATAAAAGAGTTTAAATGAAGGTGTAAATACAAAATGTTTGAAAAAATTATGGACAATTATAAAGTATTAATTATAATTCCATTCATTATTGCACTTTTATCTTTATCTTTTATAGCAATAAATGGTTTTGATTATGGAATTGATTTAAGAGGAGGATCTCAAGCAGACCTTGAATTACAAGGACCTGCTACTGCTGTAGAAATCGAAAATCTCTTAAAAACCAATTTACATGCTAGTGAAGTAAAGATAATGAATAGTGATAATAAAAAAGTTACAATTGAAACTGATACAAGTTCAAATGCAACAGCATTTACAAATGCTTTAAATGGAAAAGCAAAAGTATTAAGTTATAATACAATTGGACCTGTTTTAAGTGATGAAGCTATGGAACAAATTTACATAGCAATGATATTTGCTTTTATATTCATGGCAATTACTGTTTTTGTAGTATTTAGAGAATTTGTTCCATCAATTGGAGTAATTTTAGCAGCATTATTTGATATAATTATTGCTGTTGGTGGAATGAGTTTATTCCATATTCCATTATCTATCGCATCTGTTGGTGCTTTATTAATGCTTATTGGTTATAGTGTAGATACAGATATTTTACTTACAACAAGACTTTTAAAAAGAAAAGAAGGTACTGTAATAGAAAGAGCAAAAGCAGCAATGAAAACTGGACTTACTATGTCTATAGCAGCTATTGTTGCAATGAGCATATTATACATTGTTACTGTAATATTTATGCCAAAAGCAACTACTTTAAGTAGTATTTCTGCAGTATTAATTGTTGGATTATGTGGAGATATTATTACAACTTGGTTAATGAACCTTGGAATTCTTAGATGGTATATCGAAAGAAAACAAGCTAAAAAACAAGAAAAATATGGTATTGAAACTAAAGAAGAAGATTCTAAAAAAGAAGCTAAAGAGGCTAAAAAAGAATCTAAAGGTAAAAATAAATCCAAAAAGAATAAAAGACCTAAAGGTAAAAAGAAAAGTAAAAATAAATCCAAAAAGAAAAAAGGAGGTAATTAGATGAGTAAATCCCCATCTGAATTTTTTAAAGATAAAAGAGTTATTTTACTTATTGTCCTTCTTTTAATAAGTATCGTTAGTATTAGTGTTGTAGGAATTGAACAAGGACTTGATTTAAAAGGTGGTTCTTCAATTCAATTACAATTAGAACATCCTGTAAATGATACAACAATGGATATTGTAACTTCTGTTTTAGATAAAAGACTTAATATTTATGGAGTAAGTGATGTAAAAGTCCGTTCAAGTGGAAACCAAATGATTATTGTTGAAATGGCTGGAAAATCACCACAAGAAGTTGAAAAACTGATTGGAAATCCTGGTAAATTTGAAGCTAAAATTGACAATGTTACTGTTCTTACTGGAAGTGATGTAGCATCTGTTAAAAGTGTAGAAGCAGATAGTGAAGGTGGATGGCATGTTCCATTCGAACTTACAACACAAGGAGCTAAAAACTTTGCAGCTGCTGCAAAAGATAAAGGTGGACATGAAGTTGTAATGTACTTAGATGGTAAAGAAATTGATAAAGATCATCCAACATTATCTGAGGAACTTGCAAGTGGAGAACCTGTAACTGAAATTGAAGTAACTGGTGGAGCTGAAAATCAAGAAGCAGCTAAAGCTGAAGGAACTGAAGTTTATACTGTTCTTAAAACAGGTTCACTTCCTGTAAAATTACATGTAATTGGTTCCAATACAGTATCTCCAGAATTAGGTCAAGAATTTGCTCAAGGTGCTCTAATTGCAGCATTACTTGCTATTTTAGGTATTTCTGTTGTGGTATTTTTAAGATATAGAAGATCTATTTTAGCAATTCCGATATTACTTACAACTTTCTCTGAGATATTAATTATTTTAGGAGTAGCTTCTATTATTCATTGGAATATAGATTTAGCAGCTATTGCTGGACTTATTGCATCTGTAGGTACTGGTATTGACGACCAAATTATTATTACAGATGAAGTATTAAATCATGACTCTGAAGAAACAAGACATAGAAGAACAAGAACTCAAATGAATGTTAAAAATGCATTATTTATTATTTTCGCATCAGCAGGTACTTTAATTGCTGCAATGTTACCACTTGTATATGTCGGATTTGCAAGAGGTAGTAGTGGAATTGGTACAATAGCTGGTTTTGCATTTACAACCATTATTGGTGTTCTTGTAGGTGTATTCATTACAAGACCAGTATATGCTAAATTCATTGAGTTATTTATCTCTTAGATAATTAAACTTTAGTTAAAAACAATTAATATTTGAAGAATTTACATTTTTCAAATATTTTTTTTCTTTTTTTATTTTTTATATTCTCTTTTATTCAATTACTATTTTT
>JAKSUD010000075.1 GCA_024409185.1 archaeon | reverse complement strand
TTTAAATATTTATTATCAAATGCTCTTACTGATAATTAAATACTAATTAAATACTAATTAATTATTAAATAATAAACTATAATTTAACTAGAAAAACTATTAATTTATCAAATACTATAAATATCATATTACTTTAAAATTAGGTGAGGAAATGGCAAGTAATTTACCAGATACAAGTAGGAAAAATATTATTTTAAAAGGTGCAAGAGAACATAATTTACAAAATTTGGATGTTACTATACCAAGAGATAAATTTGTTGTAATCACTGGATTAAGTGGATCTGGGAAATCTACACTTGCATTTGACACTATTTATGCAGAAGGTCAAAGAAGGTATGTGGAGTCTTTATCTTCATATGCAAGACAATTTTTAGGGCAAATGAAAAAACCTGAAGTTGATTATATAGAAGGTTTATCCCCCGCTATTTCCATTGATCAAAAAACTACAAAAGATAATCCTCGTTCAACTGTAGGTACTATTACTGAAATTTATGATTATTTACGTTTATTATTTGCAAGAATTGGAATTCCTCATTGTCCAAAATGTGGAAAAGAAATCTCACATCAAACTGTAGGACAAATAGCTGAAACTATTATTAGTGAAGGGGAAGGTATTAAGATACAATTACTTGCTCCAGTTATTAAAGACCGTAAAGGAGAACATAAAGGAATATTTGAAGATTTTAGAAAAAATGGGTTTGTAAGAGCTCGTGTTGATGGTGAAATAAGAGATCTTGATGAAGATATTGTACTTGGTAAGAACTTTAAACATACTATTGAACTTGTTGTAGATAGATTAGTTATTAAAGAAGGAACCGATTTTAAAAGAAGATTAACAGATTCTCTTGAAACTACAACTAATTTTGGAGAAGGTTTAGTTAATGTAATCTTTTCAAAAAAAGATGAAAATGGAGAAAATATTGAGTATGAAAAGCTTTATTCTGAAGATTTTGCTTGTCCTGATTGTGGAATAAGCTTTGAAGAAATAGCTCCAAGAATGTTTTCTTTTAATTCACCTCAAGGAGCATGTCCTGAATGTAATGGTATTGGAAGTAAAATGGAAATGAACCCTGATTTAGTAGTTCCAAATAAAAACTTATCACTTGAAGAAGGAGCTATTGTTCCATGGTCTAAATCAAATAAAAAAGAAAATTATTATTATCAAATGCTTAAAGCAGTTGCAAATCACTTTAATTTTAGTATGGATACTCCATTCAAAGATTTGCCTAAAGAATATCAAAATATTATTCTTTATGGAACTAATGAAAAAGTAGAATTTACATTTAAAAGAAGAAACCGTTCCTATCATGTTAATCGTAAATTCGAAGGTGTTATTACAAGAATGGAACGTTTATATTTAGAAACTAAATCTAGTTATAATCGTAAATATATCTCTAGATTTATGAGTGATACTAAATGTCATGTTTGTGGAGGTAAAAGACTTCGTCCTGAAGCATTAGCTGTTACTGTTGGTGATAAATCTATTATTGATGTTTGTGATATGGCTATTAAAGATAGTTATCAATTTTTCCAGGATTTAGAGCTTACAGAAAGACAATTATTCATTGGAAAAGAGATTTTAAAGGAAATCAAAGCAAGATTAAAATTCTTAGTTGATGTAGGTTTAGATTATATTTCTATGAGTAGAGCATCAGGAACTTTATCTGGTGGAGAAGCTCAAAGAATAAGATTAGCTACTCAAATTGGTTCTGGTCTTGTAGGTGTTCTTTATATTCTTGATGAACCAAGTATTGGTCTTCATCAAAGAGATAATCAAAAACTTATTGAAACTTTAAAACATTTAAGAGATATTGGTAATACTTTAATTGTTGTAGAACATGATGAAGAAACAATGCTTTCTGCGGATTATCTTATTGATATAGGTCCTGGAGCTGGAGAACATGGGGGTAAAGTTGTTGCTATTGGAACTCCACAAGATATTATTGAATCTCCAGATTCAATCACTGGTAAATATCTATCAGGTAAAGAAATTATTCCAATTAATAAAGAACGCCGAGCAGGTAATGGTAATTTCTTAACTGTTAATGGAGCTCGTCATAATAATCTTAAAAATATAGATGTAGATATTCCTTTAGGAGTATTTACTTGTATTACAGGAGTAAGTGGATCTGGTAAAAGTAGTTTAATTAATCAAGTTTTATATAAAGCATTATCTACTGAAATTAATAGAAAATACATACATGCTGGAGACCATGATTCTATTGAAGGAACTGAAAATATAGATAAAGTAATTAGAATTACACAAACTCCTATTGGTAGAACTCCACGTTCAAACCCAGCTACTTATACTGGTGTTTTTACTCCAATTAGAGAGTTATTTGCTGAGACTCCTGAAGCTAAAGCAAGAGGTTATAAACCTGGAAGATTTAGTTTTAATGTAAAAGGTGGAAGATGTGAATCTTGTTTTGGTGATGGAATTATTCAAATAGAAATGCACTTTTTAGCAGATGTTTTTGTACCTTGTGAAGTCTGTAAAGGCCGTAGATATAATGAAGATACATTAGATATTCGTTATAAAGGTAAAAACATTTACGAAGTATTAGAAATGACTGTTGATGAAGCTTTATCCTTCTTTGAAAATGTTCCTAAAATAGCTAAAAAACTCCAAACATTATCTGATGTTGGTTTAGGTTATATTAAGCTTGGACAACCTGCTACAACTCTTTCAGGTGGAGAAGCTCAAAGAGTAAAATTAGCTAAAGAGTTATCTAAAGTAGGAACTGGAAATACAGTTTATATTCTTGATGAACCTACTACCGGTCTTCATTTTGATGATATTAAACGTTTACTTTCTGTACTTGAAAGATTAACTGAAAAAGGAAACTCTGTTATTGTAATTGAACATAATTTAGATGTTATAAAAACAGCAGATTATATTATTGACCTTGGACCTGAAGGAGGAGAGGGTGGGGGTAAAGTAATAGCTACAGGTACTCCTGAAGAAGTAGCTGAAACTGATACTTACACAGGAAAATTCTTAAAAGAAGTTTTAGAAAAATAAAAATTTAAGTATATTTACTAAATTATTTATTTTTCTTTTTAATTTTTTTATTTTATTTTTAATTTTAATATTTTTATATTATTTTTATACAATTTAATAGATAATTTATTATTTATTTAACAAATCAAATCGTTTTTTAGCTACTTTTCTTACATATTTATCTTCATCATTATTAGAAATATTCTCTAATAAAGATCTATTTGTAAGATTTTTACAAGAAGTTTCTCTTATTTTTGGATTATTACTTTTCAATGCAAAATCACTTAAAATCTCTTGATTTGATATTTTAATTAATGATTCAACAATTACATCATCTTCATTTGAATTTAAAACAAGACTTTCAAGTAACTTTATACTCTTTGTATTTTTTAGTTTTTCTACAGTATTTATTCTTATATTATGATTTTTA
This sequence comes from archaeon, assembly GCA_024409185.1. Lineage (GTDB taxonomy): Archaea > Methanobacteriota > Methanobacteria > Methanobacteriales > Methanobacteriaceae > Methanobrevibacter. The sequence goes on along the minus strand of JAKSUD010000075.1, from coordinate 1,478 downwards.
GATAATAAAGCAATATCATACAATAAATTTTCATCATTTATTTTAGATAATGCTTCTTTAGAACTATCTAAATACTCTGAATTTAAAGCAATCTCTTTTAATTTGTCTTGATTTTCTATATTTTGAGTAGCTATTTCTCTTATTTGTACATCATCAGATCTTATAGAAATATCATATAATAAATCAACAATATCTTCAGAATTGTTATTTGATATAAGTTTGTTTATTGCATTTTTACGTACAATATTATCACTATCTTTTAATGAAAGTTCCTTTAAATGAATAGCAGAATCTATTTTTTTAATAGCTTCACTTCTAACATAACTATCTTCATCTTCAAGAGATATATTTATTAAAACATTTTCTTGATTTAAGTTCTTTATAGCTTCAATTCTAACAAATTTATTAGAATCATTTTTAGCTATTTCACTTAAAACAGATTGGTTATTAAGTTTTTTACAAGCTTCAAGACGAGAATTGTCAAACTGTGAGGATATGGCTATTTCAGATAATATTTCATCATTTTCAATTGATTCAATAGCTACAGATTGTACATATTCATTAGTATCATTAATAGCTATTTCCCTAAGATTATCTTCATTTTTAATCTTTTTAACAGCTTCACTTCTAATAGATTTATCATCATTATTTTTAGCTATATTAAATAAAACTTCTTGATTATTAAATTCTTCTTTATTAATAATAGATTTAACAATTTGTTTATCTATTATGTTATTTTTATTCTTATTTTTTCGTCCTTTTTTAGTTCTATTTTTATTATCTTTATCTTTATGAATCTCTTTTTCATTAGATTTATTTAAAATGAATTCTAAAGCTTTTATATTTTCAATTTTATCTAAAGCTTTATATTTGATTTTTTTATCTCTTGCATTTAATACAACATCTGCTAAAACAAACTCATTTTCAATTTCTTCAATTGCATTATAAGCAATTTTCTTATCTTTTTCAAATTTAGCTAATTCTCCAAATGCTAAATCAATTTGGTCTAATTTTTCAAAGGCAATTTGACGAACATCACTATATTCTGCAAGAGCAGTGATTTCTTCTAAAATTTCAGGATCAGTTATTCTAGAAACTGCTACAGTTCTTACAAATTTATCTTTATGATAAAAAGTAATATCTTCTAAAATATCTTGGCTTTTAAGTTCCATAACTGCAGCTATTCTATTATTACGATTTTTATGATTTAAAGCCATATCTTTCATTGCAGAGTCTTTAATCTTCTCATCATCTGTTCTAACATCTTTCTCTTGACGTCTTTTTTTAGCTAATTTATATTCTTCTTTTGTGATTTTAGCTTTATCAAATGGATTTTGATTTTTATTACTTTTATTACTTTTATTGAAAAAACTTGATTTACTTTTATTATCTCTATTTTTAGATTTTTCATTATTTTTTTCCTTTTTCTTTAAAAAATCAAATAAAGCCATTTTATCACTAGATTATAATAATATATT
>JAKSUD010000074.1 GCA_024409185.1 archaeon | reverse complement strand
AAAGAAAAATTTTAAAAAAATTTAGTAAAAAATAAAAAAAATTATTTAAAAATTTTGTATAATTAGTCTAAAATCAAATGAAAATTTGGGCAATTATGAAAATTCATTAAATTATAAAAATAAACAAAAATACTGGAATAGAAATCAGACTAAGTAAAGTATCTGTAAAAATACAATCAGAAGTCAAATCACTGTCTAATTTAAATTGAAGAGATAAAATTAAAGCTAACATAGCAGAAGGCATCATAGCTTCAAGAAGACCAATTTTATATTCAAGTCCAGCAATACCAAGAATAGATAAAATACAAATAGCTAATAATGGATAAACAATTAACTTGATTATAGAAGCTAATGAAACTTCCTTAAAGTGTCTTTTAAAACCACGAAGGTTTAAAGATAAACCTAAAGAAATCATAATAAGTGGAACTGTAGATCCACCTAAATAATTCACAATACTTGAACCAAATTCCCCAATAGGAATAGAAAATACATTAAGAAGAATTCCTAAAATAATACCCCATAATGGCATAAATGTAACTATTTTTTTAATAGCTGTTTTAATTTCACCATCAAAAATCATAATAAGAATAATACTTACAGCAATAAAGATTATACTTGTAGCTAAATCACAAAAAGCAGCTCTAACTAAACCTTCAGCACCAAAAATTCCTTGAGAAATAGGGTAACCTAAAAATCCAGTATTTCCTAAAACTACAACAACAAGTATACTCCAAAGTGCTTTATTGTCATAGGCTAAAAATTTAAGTATTAAATAAGTAATTACACCTATAATTAAACTACATATTAAAATAAAAACAGTTAAAATACTAAGGTCTGGAAGTAAGGAAACATTAGCAGTATACAAAGCATTGAATATCATGCATGGTAGAGCTACATTAACTACTATTTTATTTAGTGTTTCGTTGTCTTCTGTTTTTAAGATGTTTAATTTTTTAAGTAAAACACCAATAAAAATCATTACAATAATTGAAATAATAGTAGTTTCAAAGCTCATATAATCACTAAAAAAAATATTATCTAAAATTATTATTTATAAAAGATAATTAAAATAATTTTTGATATGAAATGAAAATATAAGAAAAAATAAAAATTAAGGATATAAAAATATCCCTAAATTAAAAAATAAAAAAAGAAATAAAAATAAGTAAAATCACTTAATTTAATCTACAATACCATCAGTAGTAACTTTAAATACAGCTTCTCCTTCAGGTAAATGAGGACTATCTACTAATCTAGCAATTCTTTTACCCGCCAAACCTTTTTTAAGCCAAATTCTGTAAGTTGAAGCATGTCCTAAAACGTGACCACCAATAGCTTTAGTTGGACTTCCGAAGAAAGCATCAGGTCTTGCTTGAACTTGGTTAGTAAGGAAGACCGCTACATTATAAGTATTAGCTATTTGTTGTAAAGCATGCAAGTGTTGATTTAATTTTTGTTGTCTTACAGCTAATGATTCTCTTCCAACATATTCTGCTCTAAAGTGAGCCATAAGAGAGTCTACAATAACTAATTTAACATTTCTTCCACTTTGAATTAATTCATTGATTTTTTCAGCCATTAAAATTTGGTGAGCAGAGTTAAATGCTCTTGCAATGTGAATTTTTTGTAAAACTTCTTGATGATCTAAACCAAAAGCATCAGCAATTTGTTCTACTCTTTCAGGTCTAAAAGTATTTTCAGTGTCAATAAATACACATTCACCATCTAATCCACCTTTTTCAGGAGGTAATTGGACAGTTACTGCTAATTCATGAGAAATTTGACTTTTACCTGATCCAAATTCTCCAAATACTTCTGTAATAGATTGAGTTTCGATTCCACCACCAATAAGATCATCAACACCTTTACTTCCTGTGGTAATACGGCCAACATCTCTTCTTCTTTCCATTACATCAAATGCAGTTTCAAAATCAATTTTTTCAGCTTTACGTGCAGCTTCAATAACTTTTTCAGCTACCCCTTCACCAATTTCAGCTTTAACAGCTAATTCTTTAGCAGTAGCAGTAGCTAATCTCATCATATCAGCAAAACCAGCATCTCTTAATTTTTCAGCGGTTTTTTCTCCAACATTAGGCAAGTCTTCAAGTTCTACCATAATAACCAATTCCTTAATAATAATTTAAATTTTAACAATAATCTTACTATAATAATTATAAAGTAATTTAAGATTCTAAGAATCTTAAAAAACTTAATTAATAATTAATATTCTTTAGAAATAATTTTCTTAGGATTAAGTCTTATTTCTTCATTAAACTCATTAAAGTTTACATCTGCAATGACTTCTAAAGTTAAACCTTCAAGATTTCCAACTTTACCTTCTAAAGCACCCATATCAGCACTATCTTCAATAATTTCAATAACTTCATCTAAAGACATTTCAAGTAATTCTTCAGCTAATTTATTAAAGAAAGTAATTTGAATTTTATCTTCATTATCATCCATAAGTTTACCTGGAATCATTAAAAGATATCTAGGTTCTTCAACAGTTTCACCACAGTAATCACAAACAAACTCTTGATTTTCATCTTCTTCTAAAGTATTATTACAATGTGGACATTTAGGTACTAAAATTCTACCACCATAAACATCAACAAAGGTTCCTTTAACTCTAATATTAGTGTCATCTTCTTCAAGAGCTTCAATTTCTTTACTTACATATAAAATATTTTGTAATTCTTCGATATCAGGAAGAGCTTCTAATTCTTTAGGAGATGGATTTAATATATTAGCTCCACCACCAACACTTAATTCTAATCTTCCATTATTATATCTAACATTAGGGTTTTGAATTTTAACTGCATCTCCAATAGAATATGGGATTTTTTCAACATCCCAAAGAGTAGCTCTAATTGATCCAGTTTCATCACCTATGTCCATATTACCAACCCAACCAGATCCACCATCTTGTCTTTGGAATTTTCTTGGTTCTTGGACATCTAAAACTCTAGCGATGATTTTGACATTATTATCATCTTCATCTAATTCATCAATGTTTTTAGATTCATAAATCATTTCTTCTAAAGTTTCATAAGAGGGTAAGTAAATAGCTTCTTCTTCTGTTAAAGGAAGAATTCTTGTTGATTTACCAGCATTAAGCTCTACTGCATACATTCCCATACGAGTTCTTGCATTTTCAATTTTATAAGCATCTCCAATTTTAAATTTGAAGTTAGCTTTTTCATCCCAAAATGAAACTCTAATAGGTCCAGTTTCATCTGCAATAGAACCAGAACAAACAACACCTTTTGAACCATCCTCTCTTTGGAATTCACGTTTACCACTAAGAGTAATTAATCTACCCATAATATCAACCTCAATTCCATCATCATCAATAATATCAGGTTCTTGAAGTTCTCCAATTTGCATAGGTCTTAATTGTTCAGCATATTCTTTTAATACAGCAACAAGATCACTATCATCATCAGGATTAATAATTATTTCAGTGTTCCAATTAGTGTTAACTCTATATCCAGTGGAAGCATAATCATCAAATTCAATATTTCCACCAATAATTTTAAGAATATCTCCTTTAGAAATATCTAATTTAGTGTCATCTCCCCAGAGAGTGATTCTAATAGAACTAGTATCATCATTAATTTCTAAAGATTTAACATAACCTTCGCTACCATCTTGTCTCTCAAAAGTTATAGTATCAAAGACTTTTGTGACAATACCAAGTAAAGTAACATCTTTTACTTCCCCTGCATTTTCAATTTTAAAGATTTCTTCTTTAAATTCAGGGACATCATATCTATCATCTTCAGGGTCGATTTTAGCAATTCTTCCATTCCAATGAGATAATGAAATTTCTCCGTTACGTTCTCTTGAAGGTTCATTAAGGATTTTAACCATATCTCCTTCTTCTAAATGTAAAACATTAATTAATTTAACATCTTTATTCCATAAGGTATAACTAATTTTACCAGTTGCATCTTGGATTTCAAGAGAAGTAACTTTACCTTTTTTACCATTACTTTCATAAGAACGAATAGAAGGAATTCTTATAACTCTACCAAGAATACTAACTTCTTCATCATTTGGAACTATATCTTTAATATCAGTAAATGATTCAGTAAAAACAGGGAAACTACCAATATTTTCTGGATAATATTCATTAGTTTCATCAATAACTTTCATTTTAGATCTTGGAGTCATGTGGAACTCTCTATCATCTCTGTAACCTTCTCTACATTCAAGATTAGTTAATAAGACAATATCTCCTTCTTTAACATTCTTTTCTTCATCTCTATTTAAGATATTTTTCTTAACATGGTCAGTCCAAAGAACAACTCTAATCTTATCAGTATCATCTGCAAGTTGAACATTACAAAGGAATCCTTCACCTTTTTTAGAATTAAATAATTTAGGATTAGAAATAGACATTACTCTACCAACAACTTGAATGTCATGATTACCTACTTCGAAAGTTGAGATTTTTTTAACAACGCCTTCAAAACTTTCAGAAACAGCTTCAACTTTTTCATCGACATATTTACCTACAACCATTCTTGCAACAGCCATATCATCCATGAATTCCATTTCTTTATATTCTTCTTTTAAAGCTTCAAAGTCTTTTAAAAAATCTTCTTCAGAAATTTTATCTTTTACTTTTTCATATTCCTCATAAATTTCTTGATTCATACCAAACCCTCGTTATTAAAATTTATTTGTAAAAATTCTATTTATGAAATATTATTAATTAGTTAAAAATCATTAGTCTTAAAAACATTCATATAAGTTAACCGTTCACGAGTTTTAATTATACTTTAATTTTAAGAGTATATAATATTAAAGACAGAGCATGTGAAAACTAATATTCTATTTTTAAACATAGAGTGATTTTATATTTTAAAATATTTTAACAATTTAAGATTATAAACTTATTATATAATTATATATAATATTTAATTTATATACAATTTATTAAAATTTTA
>JAKSUD010000073.1 GCA_024409185.1 archaeon | reverse complement strand
AAAAAATAAGAAAAAAAAAACAAATAAAAAGAGAAAACCTTAAGTTTCTAGGAATGTTTTTTAATAAAAACTTTTATTAATTTTAAAAATTAAAGAGTATATTATAATAAAATTTTTTATAAATTTCATGTTTATAATCTAACAGATTTATAATCTGATAATTTTTTATTATAATCAATTATTAAAATTTTTAAAAAAGAGGAGTATATTATAATGTATCAATATGAAGAAAATGTCACTAAATTCAATAATTTAATGGAAACTCATAATGATTGGATGAGAGACAGTATAAATCTTATTGCAAGTGAAAATATTACAAGTAATCAAGTTAAAACTGCTATGGTTTCTGACTTATCTCACAGGTATGCAGAAGGTCAAGCTTATGAAAGATTATATGAAGGTTGTATTTACATTGACCAAATCGAAGAATTAGCAGTTAACTTATCTAAAGAATTATATAAAGCTACTTATGCAAATGTTCAACCTGTATCTGGTGTAACCGCTAATCTTGCAGCTTTCTTTGGATTTGCTAATGCTGGAGATAAAATGATGGCAATGAACATCCCTTATGGTGGACATATTTCTCATGCAGGTGTAAGTGCAGCAGGTATTAGAGGATTAAAAACTTTAGATCATCCTTTTAACCCAGAAATAATGAATATTGATATTGATGCAATGAATAAAAAGATTCTTGAAGAAAAACCAAAAATCATCCTCTTTGGAGGAAGTTTATTCTTATTCCCACACCCAGTTAAAGAAGCTGTTGATGCAGCTCAAGAAGTTGGAGCTACTATTTTATACGATGCAGCTCACGTACTTGGTTTAATTGCAGGGGGACAATTCCAAGATCCTTTAAGAGAAGGTGCAGAAGCAATTATGGGCAGTACTCACAAAACTTTCCCTGGTACTCAAGGTGGAATTATTGTATCTAAAGAAGAAAACAAAAAACTTATTGATGAAGCTGTTTTCCCTGGTGTAGTAAGTAACCATCACCTTCACCACTTAGCTGGTTTGGGTATTGCAACTGCTGAAATGTTAGAGTTTGGTGAAGCTTATGCTAAACAAACCATTAAAAATGCAAAAGCATTAGCAGCAGCTCTTGCTGAAGAAGGATTTAATGTAATGTGTGAAGATTTAGGATACACAGAATCTCACCAAGTTGCTATGGATGTTTCTAATGTTAAAAGAGCTACTATTCTTGCAAAAGAATTACAAGCTAATAATGTTATCTTAAACAAAAACCTCATTCCTGGTGATGATGTAAATAACAGTGATGACCCATCTGGTATTAGAATTGGAACTCAAGAAGTTACCAGAAGAGGTATGAAAGAATCTGAAATGTCTGAAATAGCTAACTTTATTAAGAGAGTTGCATTTGATGATGCAGACATTAAAGAAGAAGTCACTGAATTTATGAATCAATATAAAACTATCCACTACGCTTTCAAAGAAGAAGAAGGATACAAATATATTCAATACTAAATTCAGTAATTTATATAGTTAATTTATTAGCTAGTTCATATAGCTAATTTATTTTAGCTATTATTTTTTTTATTATTTTTTTAATTTTCTTATATTTTTTAACTATTTTTAATCAGGAATTAATAAATTAAATCATAATTATTAAAAGGAGATAATATGCGTATTGGATGGGCTTTTACTGGTGCAGGTCATTTACTTGAAGAAAGTGTTGAAGCTATGGAAAAAGTAGCTGAAGATAATGATATTACTGTATTTTTATCACATGCAGGTGAAGAAGTTTTAAAAATGTATGGACTTTTTGAACGTGTAAAAGCTGTTACTGGTGGTCGTTATAGAGAATTAGCTAAAGATAGTGAGCAAAAATTTTCTTTCCCAATTACAGGTAGACTTTCTTTAGGTAAATATGATTTACTTGTTGTATCTCCTGCAACTGCAAATACTGTAGCTAAAATTGTTTATGGAATATCCGATACTCTTGTAACTAATGCTGTAGCTCAAGCTGGAAAAGGTAGAGTTAAAACTTATATTGTTCCTGTTGATATTGAAGAAGGAGATATTGAAACTATTTTACCTTCAAAATTAGAATTAGAAAATTGTAAAGATTGTGATGTTTGTGAAGCAGCTGAAATTTGTCCAAATGATGCTATTGTTCCAAAAGAAGAAATTGATCTTTTAAAATGTATTGGTTGTGGTGTTTGTAAAGATAGTTGTCCAAATAATGCAGTCTCAGCAGGTAAAGTTATTACAATGCATATGAGACCAATTGATATTGAAAATACTCGTAAATTAGCTGAAATGGAAGGAATCGATATTTTCAGTACTCCTCAAGAACTTTTAGATTCAATCTAATTAGTTCTATTTTACTAATTTTTATCTTATTATTTATTTCTAAAATTTAGATAAGTTTTATCTTATCATTCACTTCTAAATCATATTTTTCAAACTCATTTTTCTCAAATTCTATTACATATTTTGCTCCTTTTTTAGGTGTATAATATTGCCATGGTTTTAAAGTAGCTATTTCAAATATTTCGTCATCATATCCAATAAAAATTATAACTATTTCAAACCTCATAAAACATGTGTGAATAGCTGATCTATTTCTATTTTTTGATTTTGGTATTTCAAATAAAAGTGGAATTTTAGCATCTTTTTTAAACATTAATCCAATTAATCTTTTTGTGAATGTATTAGCTATTTTTACATCAAATTCTAAATGATTTTTATAAGAATTTTTTTCTATATTTATATCATAATTTCCTTTATCATTTTCAGTAAAATCAGTAAAATTTTTATTAAGATTTTCAGTATTTTTATCATCAAAATTTGCACTGAAATTTTTCTTTAAAATTTTAATTTTTTTCATATTTTTCATCTTCGTAATGAATTTTTAGTTTTTGTAATTTTTTAAAATTTTTTCATTTTTTAGTTAATATTTTATAATAGTAATATTATTTTTATTATTATTAACATTTATTTATATTTAAATTAAAATAAATAAATTATGATAAGTTAAATTTATCTAAATTTTAGATTATTCGTAAAGATTGTAATTAATCTAATTTATCTTTAACTTTAATCATTAGATTTTAAAAATTAAAATCATTTCTTTAATTTAAAAATCTGATAAAATTTATAAAAAAATAATCTTAACAATAGCGCTAAATTTTAAGATTATTATATTATTAGAATTCTAATTAATTAAAAATTAAAAGGGATTATTATGAGAAATATTTTTGTTGAAAAACTTAATCAACCTTATATTGAAAATGTCGACATTGAGATTGTAGAAAGAAAAGGTATTGGTCACCCTGACAGTATTAGTGACGGTATTGCTGAATCTGTATCTCGTGCTCTTTGTAAAATGTATATGGATGAGTTAGGTGGAGTTTTACACCACAACACTGATGAAGTTCAAATTACTGCTGGTAACTCTAATCCTAAATTCGGTGGAGGAGAAATCTTAAAACCTATCGATATTCTTTTAACTGGTCGTGGAGTATCTGAATTTGAAGGTAAAAAATTACCTTTAGACAGAGTTGCTATTGAAGCAGCTAAAGAATTCCTTGATGATACTGTAATCAACTTAGATGTTAACACTGACTGTGTTGTTGAATGTAAAATTGGACACGGTTCTGGAGACCTTGTAGATGTATTTAGAAGAGAAGGTGCTCCTTCTTCTAACGATACTAGTTTTGGTGTAGGTTATGCTCCATTTTCCGAAGTTGAAACTATTGTATATGAAACTGAAAAATTATTAAACTCTAAAGCATTTAAAGCTCAACACCCTGCTGTTGGGGAAGATATTAAAGTTATGGGTCTTCGTGAAGGAGATAAAATCACTTTAACTATTGGTTGTGCTATGGTATCTAAATACTTAGCTAACCGTGAAGAATATATTGCTGTTAGAGAAGAATTAAAAGATATTGCAATTGATTATGCAGCTAAATTTACTAACAGAGAAGTTACTGTATTTGTAAACACTGCAGATAATGATGAAGCTACTGATGAATCTGGTTACTACTTAACCTGTACTGGTACTTCTGCTGAGATGGGAGACGACGGTTCTGTAGGTAGAGGTAACAGAGCTAACGGTTTAATTACCCCATGTAGACCTATGTCTATGGAAGCTTCTTCTGGTAAAAACCCTATTAACCACGTAGGTAAAATTTACAACCTTTTATCTAACAAAATTGCTAACGATGTTATTGATGAAGTTGAAGGTGTCAAACAAATCAATTTAATGATTTTATCTCAAATTGGTAAACCTATTGACCAACCTAAAGCTGCTTCTGCTGGAATTATTTTAGAAGATGGATATGACATGGATAAAGTAAGTCCAAAAGTTAACGCAATTATTGATAAATGGTTAGAAGATATATCTGTAATTACTGAAGAAGTAGTTGAAGGTAAAGCTCAAACTTTCTAAGCATTTAGCTTAAAGAATATTGTAGTTTATTACTACAATTATTCATTTCCTTTAACGAATTTTTTATTTTTTTACTTTTTTTATTTTAGCTATTTTCTTTTTTAGTTTTTTTATTTTAAAAAAATTTAAATCATTAATTCATGATTAATTTTAAAAAATGAAGATGCATTTAATTATTAAAAGATGTTATTATTTAACATGATTGTTATTGTTTAACATAAAATCAAGATTATCATATTTATTACATTATTTATTTATTAAAGGAGACCAATTATGCCATTAAAAGAGGCAGAAAAAGCATATGATTTTAAAGAAATTGAAAAGAAGATTCAAAAGTTTTGGGAAGAATCTGATATTTATAACAAAACAAAAGAGCTTCGTGCTAATGGTCCACGCTTTTCATTTTTAGATGGACCTCCATATTGTAGTGGTAAAATTCACTTAGGTACTACTTGGAATAAAGTTATTAAAGATACTTTGTTACGTTATAAGTCAATGAATGGATTTAAAACTAGAAGACAACCTGGATGGGATACTCATGGTTTACC
>JAKSUD010000072.1 GCA_024409185.1 archaeon | reverse complement strand
TTCTGACAGTTCAAACATGAGAAATTACAACCAAAACCACCAATTGAAAGTGTATTAGAACCAGGTAAAAAATGATAAAGTGGCTTCTTTTCAATAGGATCTAGATTAAAACTAGCTATTTTAGGATAATTATCAAGATAAAGTTTACCATCTTTATTAAATCTTGACTTACAATATCCATAATGGCCACTTGCTATATTACAAAACTTAGAACATAATCTACATTGAACAATATTATTTTCTAAAGATTTGTAAAAACTTGCCTCATATAATTCATTCATTAAATCACCTAAATTACTGACAAGCATTATTTTAAATGTTGATATCCTTTAGAATCTACAGTTATTATATTAGAGTCAGAGAGTACCATTTCAACTGTAAAATTATTATTAATTTTTTCATCAATATGGTCTTTATTACTACTAAAAACATTTTTAGAATCTTCATTTTCAAAAGATTCATTTTCTACAATCTCACCAATAATAAAGAAGTCTAATTCATCTTTTAAAAAGCTAACAAGCTCTTTTGGAACTGTAAATAAAAGTTCAAAATCTTCTCCTACATGGAAAAATAAGTCTAAATAATCACATCCAATAGCATTAGCTATCTTTTTAAATTCATCTTCAATTGGAAATGAATCTTCATATAAGACAATTTTTTTAGAATATTGAGATGAATTATAATTAGTTGATATATTATTAGTTTCTAATTGATTTGAAGAAGAATTGGTTAAATTAAACTGCATATCACGTTCTAAAAGCTCATATAATTCACTTGCAAGGCCATCTGTAATATCTGTAGCAGATATGTTGTACCTTGAAGATGTGTGGAAAGATTTAGAATTTGTATAATTCTTTTTATTATTATATTTAGCCAAAATATAAGATTCATCTTGACATGCTTTAGGTTTTAAAGCTTTAAAAATAGCTAAATCAACAAAACTTGAATCAATCCCGCGAGCTTTTTTTAATTTTTCGATATCATTTAATAATTCAAATCCTAATGCTGCAAGACCAAGTTCACCTGTAATAGCTACCAAGTCACCAACATTAAAACCATATTTCATTAAAGCTTTATCTTTATTTACCTCACCAAAAGCAGTAGCTGATATGATTATTTGATCTGCTTCATTTGTATCTCCACCAATAAGTGGAATATTATAATCACTGCAAGCTCCTATAACACCACAAATAAGTTCATCAAAATCATCTAAAAGTAAGTTTTTAGGAATAGCTAAAGATAAAACAAGACCAATAGGTTTAGCTCCCATAGCTGCAAGATCACTAACATTTACAACAACTGATTTATATCCCATCTGATAATAACTCATAGCTTTCGGAAAATGAACAGACTGAATTAACATATCTGAGGTAGTTACTAAATAGCTAAACTCATTAAGATTATGATTGATAAGGCCACAATCATCCCCAATACTTGTTTTAAAATCAGTAAAATTATTAGAGTTAAATGAATTTAAATAATTACAACTAGAACATTCTTCAGTTTTAGTAATTATTCTATTAATGAGTTCCTTCTCACCTAAATCAGATACTTTATAAGAGCTTTTATTCATAGTTGAATATTTGTTTTTATAATATAATAAATTTAGTTAAAAATTAGTATAAAAGTTAAAATTAATAAATAAATTTAACTTTTTTAAATTTACTATAAAGACTTATAAATAGTTAGTTTTAAAAAATAATAAATTTAGTATATTTAATAAATAGTAAACCATACATTAACACTTTAAATTAAAAATAAAAGATTTTAAAAGAAGAAAATAAAAAAATATATTAATTACTTTTATCAGAATTAAAACTACAAAATCTTTTGATTTTGTAATATGTAATATTTTATATTCAGGTGTTTTAAATAGTATAAATCCATTTATCCGCTGGGATTTATACTAATAAATATAAGTTATTATAAAATTAATAAAAAATTAAAAAGTGTAGAGTATACAAGGATACTTTTATATATCATACAAATACAATATATAAATTGTAAGATGATTAAAGTATGAAAAACACTATACAAGGTGTAAATATGGTAGAAAGAGAATTGTATATGGAAAGAATAAGGTCTTTAATAGATAAAGACTTAATTAAAGTAATAACTGGAGTAAGAAGATCTGGTAAAAGTTATTTTTTAAATCTTATTAAAGAAGAACTCAAAGAACAAGGAATAAAAGAAGAAAACATAATCATAATAAATCTAGAAAGAGGACCATATAGAAAAATAAAAACAACAGATGAATTAGATGAAGTTGTTAAAAAATTAACTAAAAATTTAAATGGTCGAATATATTTATTATTTGATGAAATACAAAATGTTAAAGACTGGGAAACCTTAATCAACAGTTATAGATTAGATTATGATTGTGATTTATATATCACTGGATCTAACTCAAATTTACTCTCTGGAGAACTTGCAACAAATATTGCAGGACGTTATATAGAAATTAAAATCTACCCATTTTCATATAAAGAAGCTCTACTTGCTAATCCAAACCTAAGTTTTAAAGAATACATGACTTATGGAGGATTTCCATATATACAATTCTTAGATAAAGAAGAAAAAAACAACTACCTTGATATGCTTTATGACTCTATAATTAGAAAAGATATAATTAACAGATGTAATATTAGAAATCCAGATATTATAGATAGATTAATTATCTTTTTAATGAATAATATAGGTCAAACTTTCTCAGTTCAAACAACCTTTAATGTATTAAAAAATGAAAAAAGAGAAATTTCAAAAGACACTTTATATAACTATTTAAAATGCTTAGAAGATGCTTGTTTAATACATAAAGTAAGAAGAGAAAATATAAAAGGTAAAAATTTACTTAGATTTAGTGAAAAATATTATTTTATTGACTGGGGATTTAATGAAGCATTATTTGGAGATAATAAAAAATACATCTCTCAAATATTAGAAAATATAGTTTATATTGAACTTTTAAGAAGAGGATATAAAGTAACTATTGGAAAATTAAAAGATAAAGAAATTGATTTTATATGTAGAAAACACCAAAGAAAACTCTATGTTCAAGTTTCATATATTTTAGAAAGTGAAAAAACATTAGAAAGAGAATTTAATCCTTTACTTGAAATAAAAGATAATTATGAAAAAATAGTAATATCAACAGATAGTTTTGATATGTCTCAAAAAGGAATCAAACATTTAAATATTGAAGACTTTTTATTATCAGATGAATATTAAAAGTAAAATTTAGTAATTTAGTCAAAGTATTACAGAATAATAAAGTAAAAAAGAGTAAATAATAAAATAAAATATTAATTAAAGAATAAAAAACAAAAAGAAAATATTAAAAATAAATTATTTAAAATGCTAAATGAATATAAAGCTCTTTCTTTAATTTATTTTTAAATACCTAATGGATATAAAGCTCTTTCTAATACATCGAGATCACATTGAAGGTTTATAATATTAGTTCTACCTTTTCCATGTCCTCTTGATATAGTGTTAGTTGATATGATTCCAAGCATTTCAAGCTCATTTACAAAATCAAAAATTCTTCTATAGGTTACAGCATCACCTTTTGAAACTTCTTCATAAGTTTCATATAATTTACCAGATGTAATTTCTTCTTTTGATTTAGTAAGTTTTAATAAAGCTTCAAGAACTCTTTGTTGTTGAGTTGGAAGAGTCATAATAACATCTGTAACTTTATTATATTCAATTCTTTCTTTAGCTTCTTTAACATAAGCACCTAAGATAATATCAGATCCTTTTTCATCAGCTATTTCACCTGCAGTTTGTAAAAGGTCAAGTGCATATCTTGCATCACCTTCTTCTTTAGCTGCCATAGCTGAACATAATGGAATTACACCATCATCAATTGAACCATTAATAAAAGATAATCTTGATCTTTCACGTAAAATATCAGCTAATTGTTCTGCATTGTATGGAGGGAAAACAATTTCTTTATCTCTTAAACTACTTGCTACTCTTGGTTTAATGTATTGTTTGAAGTCTAAGAAATTACTAATTGATAAAATAGCTACATTATCTGTTCTTGTAAGAGTGTATAATATTCCATCACCATCTTTTTCAAGTAAAATATCTATTTCATCTAAAATAACAATGAGAATTAAATTACGACCAAAAACATTCTTTTTGAAAATATCTCTAAAAGCTTTAATAATTTCAGCTTTTGTCCAACCTCTATTTGGAACATCTCTACCTAATTGTTGACATAAATGAGCTATAACTTGATATTCAGTAGTAAAATCAGTACATCTAATATATTCTACTCTTATAGAAACGTTTTTATTTGCAGATGCTTCAATTAATTGTTCTTTAGCAAATTTAGCAGCTGCAGTTTTACCAGTTCCTGTTTTTCCATAAATTGTAACATCAGATGGAGTATTATTATTCAATGCTTCAA
Source organism: archaeon (assembly GCA_024409185.1). Classification (GTDB taxonomy): domain Archaea; phylum Methanobacteriota; class Methanobacteria; order Methanobacteriales; family Methanobacteriaceae; genus Methanobrevibacter. The sequence goes on along the minus strand of JAKSUD010000072.1, from coordinate 717 downwards.
TCCAATATTTAGCTATAGCAGTGATTTGTTCATTTCTATGAGGTAAGTGTTCTGGTAAAAACCTATGATCTAAAGGTTTTTTATCCTTAAAAATGGTTTTTTTCTCTTCTAAATTTTCAAAAATATTGGTCATTATTTCCCTCTAAAAAATTAAATAAACAGCATAATTTCAACTGTATCTATAACATTTATTTTAATTAATATATAAAGGTTCTCTTGAGAGGTGTATTTCAAGTGTAAAATCATTATAAAATAAAAGCAAATTTTAATTTTTTTAAAAAAATAATCGAAAATTTAAAAAATCATAAATCTTGAAATGAGAGAGGTATGTTTCAAGTGAAAGGAAATTTGGTCCCAGCTGAAAATCGAGAGATAATTTTCAAGTGTAAAAAATTTTTACAAAAAGTTTAAACAAAACCAAATAAAGACTTAATTCAAAATCAAAGATTAATTTAACAATATTTAATTAAAAAAATTTTCCAAAAAAGAGAGGTAAATTTCAAGTTTTTTTCAATGGAAATAGACCTGTCGATGTGATTCAGGACCTTCGAAAAGGTTGCACTGGAAATACATCTCTCACACTCTAAAAATCACACAAGAAAATTATCACAAAAACAACCAGATTCATATCCATTTTATTATTTAACATCTAAAATAAGGTTTTTAACACTTTATAATTATAATCATAGAAAATATTATATTAATATATTATTATTT